>JAVVPF010000003.1:0-99898 GCA_036655895.1 Cloacibacillus sp.
CTAAAGTTGCGCGCAGTTTCGATAGTCCCCCACGTAGATGATCAAAGAATCCAGTCACGTTTTCGCTCCCTCTCTGTAATTGTTTTTGCCGCACATGCGGCCCGTGAAAATAAAAAGAACGTAATAAAGGCGCGCCCTGCGCACCTAATATTTATGTTATTGTAACGCCTCTTATGACAATAAACAAGAAAATAAAAACAAAATTTTAAAAAAAGTAATAAAAATCCCCAAAAACAACCCGCCACGCCGCCGCAGCTTCACCGTCTCGCGCCAAATAAACGCAGGAACGCCGGCTCGTTTTGCCGCATGACCTGGATAGCAAATCTCCGTCAACGCCTTCACGCGACATCCGGCGCCCCCCCTGCCCCCACATAAGATCATAGCGGAAAGACGAACCGTCCCCCCGCGGAGAAGTTTGCGGGGGGACGGTTCGTTATTTTATCGTTTATTTATTGGCGCCGTTCGTTTACCGCTTGCCTTTCCTTCCGAGCATCGCGGCCGCAGCCAAGGCCAGCATAGCTATGCCTCCCGCTCCGGAAGAACAGCCGGTTCCTGGGTTGTTGAGCCATGGATGTGGGTCCGGGTTGGGCTCCGGCGCGACTGTGATGTGCGCCTCCACTTCGGCTAGGTAGTAACTTGCGCCATGTGGTACGAAGGCGTAAACCATGACGTCCGCGCTGCCTGTCTTGGTGCCGGTGACGCGCGCCACAGTTGCGTCGCCGCTTATAGCAAAGTTTTCTATCTTTGCTATATTCTGGGAGACGGCTGTTTGAAGCGCGTAGCTCGCTCTGGGGTAGGTGCGCACCGTAATGTCCGATGAAGTATTTACAACGGCCTTGAGGTCGTAATCGTCAAATAGGATGGTCGTGATTGGGATATTGGCCGCGTCGAAGGAGGCGACGCCTGGTGACGCAGTCCTATTGTCGTTTTTTCCGACACCGCTTGCAGCCGCGTCGGCGAGCCAGCCGCAGTTGGTAACCGTGGCGGAGAAGCCGTTCTGCCCCACTACGCCGCCGACCGCCTCGTTGCCATTAACGCTGCCGATCATCACGCTGCTGGTCACAGTGCCGTTGGCAACGATGCTGATGTTATCCCCCACTGCGTCGACTGCGACGCTGTCGATTATCACGCTGTCGGTCACAGCACCGTTGGGAACTGAGCTGATGTTATTCCCCACTACGCCGCCTACCGACTCGTTGCCCTTAATGCTGTTAGTCATCACGCTGTTGGTCACAGCGCCGTTGGGAACGATGCTGATCTTATCCCCCACTGCGTCGACTGCGACGCTGTCGGTTATCACGCTGTCGGTCACAGCGCCGTTGGGAACTGGGCTGATGTTATTACCCACTACGCCGCCTACGACTCTGCCGCCTGTAACGCTGCCGGCCATCGCGCAGTTGGTAATTGTGCCGCGGTTCTGGGCCGCCACACCGCCAACGTTAATATAGCCGGTGACGCTGCCGGTCATCGCGCAGTTGGTCACCGTGCCGTTGAAGTTATCGCCCGTCACGCCGCCGACGTTAATAGTGCCGGTGACGCTGCCGGTCATCGCGCAGTTGGCCACTGCGCCGCCATTATCACCAGCCACGCCACCTACGGAAGCCCCGCCCGCTACGCAGCCTGAGAGACGAAGGTTTTTTACCACGCCGGCTCGGCCGATATATCCGAAGAGGCCCTGATGTGATGAATCGCCCGTCTTGTTGATGTAGAGGCCTGTTATCGCGTGTCCGCCGCCGTTGAAAGTCCCCTTGAAGGGCTTCAGTCGCATTCCTATCGCGGTCCATTCGCGCGCGCTGAGGTCTATGTCGTTTGAGAGGATTATTGTTTTGTCTTTGAAGTCGTCCGAGCCGGCGTTTACAAGCGCCGCTGCGCCCGCTAGCTGCTGCGCAGTTGTGATGGTGAAGGTGGTTTTATTCTTGTCGTGCCAGGATATGTCCGCGGAGGCAGCCCAGTTCGTCGTAGGCGCGGGGACGACCTTGACTTTGCAGACCGCGGATAAGTAGCTTAAGTGTACACTTATAGTTGCGTCGCCCGGCGAGACCGACGTGATATCGCCTGAGGCGTTTACTGTAACGACGTTCCAATGGTCTGACGTCCATGTCAGCCCTTCGCCGGCCGAGGAGCGCCAAAGTATGGGCCACATTCTCGGATCGTCGCCCGCCGCCGCTGCGAGCCGCATCGTCTGAGCGTCCGAAGGTGTGACGCCGCTGCTTGCTTCGCGCGCCGCGAAGATCGTCACTTCACTTGGCGTCATCGATAGTATTGAGGCGTCCTGCTCCGCGAAGGAACTCACCATCATAAACGGAGCAAACGAGATAACGGCGATAAACGCCGCAAGCACAGAAATATTTAATCGTTTACCCTCTCCCTTGTACGCTAAAGTTTCGCGCAGCTTAGACGGTCCCGCTCGTACAAGATCAAAAAATCCAGCCATGTTTTCGCTTCCTCTCTATATTATTATTTTTTACCGCGCTCGCGGCCTGTGGAAATTTTCGTTTATCTATCGTTTTGTTTATTGTGCCGTTCGTTTACCGCTTGCCTTTCCTTCCGAGCATCGCGGCCGCCGCCAAAACAAGCATCGCTATGCCTCCCGCTCCGGCTGAACAGCCGCCTGAGCTGCCGCTTTCCGGCGTTGGCTTTGGATCCGGCGCTGGAGCTGGGGCCGGGTCAGGCTGCGGCGGATCGGGTTTTGGCGGAGCAGGCTTTGGCGGCTCCGGCAGGACTGTGAGGCGCGCCTGCATCTGGGCTTTGTAGTTTTTTGCGCCCCTTGCGACGATGGCGGAAACCATGACGTCCGCGCTGCCTATCGTGGCGCCGGTGACGCACGCGGCCGTTACATCGCCGCTTATCGCAAAGTTTTCTATCTTCGCTATATCAGGAAAAACGACCGCTTTAAGTGCGGCGCTCGCACCTGGGTAGGTGCGCACCGTCATGTCCGATGAAGTATTGACAGCGGCCATGAGGTCGTAGTCGTCAAAGAGGATGGTCGTGACTGGAATGTTTGCCGCGTCGAAGGAGGTGACTTGAACTGATGCTGGCCTCTTAGGCTCGCCGATTCCATCATTAGCCGCACTGGCAAGCCAGCCGCAGTTGGTCGGCATAAAGCCGCCGACGTTGGAACCAATTACGCCGCCGACCTTAGAAGAACCCGTGACGCTGCCGGTCATCGCGCTGTTGCTCACCGTGCCGACGCTGATGCCAACCACGCCGCCCACCTCAGAAGAACCCGTGACGCTGCCGGTCATCGCGCTGTTGCTCACCGTGCCGAGGTAGTTCCAGGCCACCACGCCGCCAACAATATTACCACTGCCAGTGACGCCGCCGGTCATCGCGCAGTTGCGAACAACTGTGCCGAAGTCATCGTTAAAGCCCACCACGCCGCCAACAATATTACCACTGCCAGTGACGCTGCCGGTCGTCGCGCAGTTGCTCACCGTGCCGCTGGCGTTCCTGCCCACTACTCCGCCGACCTGAGAAGAACCCTTGACACTGCCGGTCATCGCGCAGTTAGTCACTGCGCCGACGTTATCACTCGCCACGCCGCCTACGGAAAATCCGCCTGCTACGCAGCCTGAGAGACGGAGGTCCTTTATCGCGCCGGCTGCATCGATACATCCGAAAAGGCCCTGATTCTTATCCTGAGGGCCCGTCTTGTTGATGTAGAGGCCCGTTATCGCGTGTCCGCCGCCGTCGAAGGCGCCCTTGAAAAGTTTCGCATCTGTTCCTATCGCGGTCCATTCGCGCGCACTGAGGTCTATGTCGTTTGTGAGGGTTATCGTGTCGCCCGTGAAGTCGTCCGAGCCGGCGTTTACAAGCACCGCTATGCCCGCGAGCTGCTGCGCTGTTGTGATGGTGAAGGTGGTTTTATTTTTATTGTGCCAGGATATGTCCGCGGCATCGGCCCAGTTCGTCGTAGGCGCGGGGACGACCTTGACTTTGCAGGCCGCTTGACTGCCGCTGGCAGTGTGCGTCGCGGTGATGTTTGCACCGCCCTGTTTGACCGATGTGATGTCGCCTGAGGTGTTTACTGTAACGGAGTTCTTATTGTCTGATTTCCATGTCAGCCCTTCGCCGGCCGGGAAGACCGAAATTGTGAGCCGCATCGTCTGTGCGTCCCCAGATGTGACGCCGCTGCTTGCCTCGCGCGCCGCGAAGATCGTCACTTCTTTTGGCGTCACCGTAAAGTTTGAGGCGTTCTGCGCCGCGAAGGAGCGCTTCATCATAAACGGAGCAAACCCGATAACGGCGATAAGCGCCGCAACTGCAAAAATATTCAATCTTTTTGCTCCTCCATTATGCACAAAAGTTCTGCATAGCTCCAACGGTCCAGCACGTACTAGATCAAAAAATCCAGCCATGTTTTCGCTTCCTTTCTATATTATTTTTTACTGTGCTCGCAACCTGTGGAATAAAAGAACGGAACAAAAGCGTACCTGGCACGCCTTATATTAATCCTGATTTTAGCGTATTTGTTAATAATATTCAAGAAATAAAAAATAAAATTTTAATAAAATCAATAAAAATTATAAAAATTAACCAACCGCAGCCTGGCGGTCAGGCGTTATTGCGGAAAGACGAACCGTCCCCCCGCGGAGAAGTTTGCGGGGGGACGGTTTATTTCTTTGCTGCGGCGCGCCGGCGCGCCGGGGGGGGGATGGCCGCGGCCGGTTGTACGAAATGTGCGCCGTTAGAAATTCTGCACCAGGCTTTCAAAGGTGTCGGCCGCGCGGATGAGTTTCGTCTCGCCCGATGCTGTGATGAGCACTTCGGCGGGGCGCAGGCGGCAGTTGTAGTTGGAGGCCATCGAGTAGCCGTAGGCTCCGGCGTTTTCTACCACTATCATGTCTCCTTCGCGCACTTGCCCAAGCGCGGCGTTTTCTGAAAGGATGTCGCCGCTTTCGCAGATGTTGCCCACTACGACGGCGGTCTCTTTTGAAAACGGCGCGGGCGCTCCCGGGTCTTCTAGGTTTTTTATTATGCGCATTTCATGGCGCGAGCCGTAGAGCACGGGGCGCATGAGGACGTTGAAACCGATGTCGGTGCCTATGTAGCCTTCGCCGTGGTTTTCTTTCAGCGCGTTTACGGTGCCGAGCAGCAGGCCGCATTCGGCGCAGATGTAACGGCCCGGCTCGCATTTGAAGTGGACGAATTTGTTGTCGTAGCGTTCTATAAAATCGTCGAGGATTGGAAAGAGTTCGCCGCGCAGTTTCTCAAGGTCGAGGCGTTTTTCGCCGGGGCTGTAGGGGACGCCGAAGCCGCCGCCGAAGTCTATAAATTCGAGGCCGGGGAAGTTTTGTTCTATCATGGCAAGGAGGCTTTTTGCGGCGCGCACGTAGGCGTCCGGCTCAAGAAAGAGCGAGCCTATGTGCTGGTTTATGCCGACGAGCTTCATGTCGTATTTCGCCAGTATCTCTTTTACTTCACAGCAGAAGGCTGGGTCTACTCCAAATTTCGTTTTGTCTCCGGCCGTTACGACTTTGTCGCAGTGTCCCGCGCCTATGCCGGGGTTGAAGCGGATGGCGGCGCGGCCTCCGCGGTTTATGCTGCCGAGCCTTTCAAGCTGGGATACTGAGTCTACGCTGACTAAGATGCCGCGGTCTACGCAGTAGCGCAGTTCGTTTGTGGAGACGTTGTTTCCTATGTAGAATATGTCGTCGCCGGAGAAGCCCGCTTTTTCAAGCAGAAATATTTCGCCGGGGGACATTGCGTCGGCTGTGATGCCCTCTTCTTTGATTATTTTCAAGAGGTGTATGTTTGAGTTGGCCTTTATTGAAAAACTGGGAACGATGCGGCCGCAGAAGGCGTCCGCTATCTCTCTGCATCTGCTGCGCAGTATCTCTTCGCTGTAGACGTAGACGGGGGTGCCGTATTCGCTTATTAGGCCGGGGGCCTCTTCTTCTTTTATGAACATTTTTATTCTCCTCCCTGCGCGGCGCTAGAGCCTCGCCGCTTTTGTCGCTTTCGCGGCTGCTGCTACGGCGCGCGCGACGGCGGGAACGACGCGTTCATCAAGCGCAGAGGGGATGATGTAATCTTTTGAAAGTTCTGCGTCGGTGACGAGCGCGGCGAGCGCTTCCGAGGCCGCGAGCTTCATCTCTTCGTTTATCAGTTTCGCGCGCACCGAGAGCGCGCCGCGGAATATGCCGGGGAAGCCGAGGCAGTTGTTGACCTGATTGGGGAAGTCGCTTCTTCCGGTGGCGACTACGGCGGCGCCCGCGGCTATCGCTTCGTCGGGGAATATCTCTGGGGTGGGGTTTGCCATTGCGAAGATTATCGGGTCTTTTGCCATGCTTTTTACCATGGCGCCTGTGAGCAGGCCAGGGCGGGAGACTCCAAGGAAGGCGTCCGCTCCTTTTATTACGTCGGCAAGCGAGCCGCGTCTTTTCTCAGGGTTTGTGACGCGCGACAGTTCTATCTGCGCCTCTGTAAGCCCTTCGGGGAAGCCGCAGCAGAGCGCGCCGCCTTTGTCGCACATGATTATGTTTTTTGCGCCAGCCGATAAAAAGTATCTGGCGATGGAGCTTCCGGCGGCACCCGCGCCGTTTATTACGAGCACTGTATCTTCTATTGAGCGTTTTGTGAGCCGCAGCGCGTTTTTGTAGGCGGCAAGCGCTATCACTGCCGTGCCGTGCTGGTCGTCGTGAAAGACGGGGATATCGAGGAGCTGCTGCAATTTTTTTTCAATTTCAAAGCAGCGCGGCGCGGAGATGTCTTCTAGGTTGATGCCGCCGAAGGAGACGGCTATTTTTGAGACGACGTTTACAAATTCGTCGATATCCTGCGTGGAGACGGCAAGCGGTATGGAGTCGATGCCGGCAAAGCGTTTGAAGAGGCAGCTTTTGCCCTCCATGACCGGCAGCGATGCGGCGGGGCCTATGTCTCCCAGCCCGAGCACGGCGGAGCCGTCCGTTATGACGGCGACCAGGTTGTTTTTTATTGTGACGTTCCAAAGTTCCTCTGGATCTTTTTCAATGGCACGGCATGGCTCCGCTACGCCCGGCGTGTAGACGAGCGCCAGGTCCTCCATGCTGTCAATATTTTTCCTGCATTCGACATTGAGTTTGCCCTGCATTTCTTTGTGCATTTTCAATGAACGTGAATAGATATCTTCCATCAATCAAACCTCCGCGAAATTACGATTTAAAAAGTTTACCCCCTTATAGGTGTTATTGCAAATACCAAATCTCTTTTTTACCGTTATAATTTAGCTGTTTGTACGTATATATAGGATTTGGAGGGTTTTTTATGACATCCGACAAAAAAGAGCTTTATAATAAATGTATATCTTTTCATGGGCACAGCTGCGGCGGCCTCATGATCGGCTTTCGCGCCGCGCTCTGCGCTATGGAGCTGCTGGGAATAGAGGAGCCTTCCTGCGACGAGGAGATCGTCTGCATCGCGGAAAACGACGCCTGCGGCGTAGATGCTGTACAGGCGCTGCTTGGCTGCACCGCCGGCAAGGGAAACCTGATTTTCAGGCTGCGTGGCAAACAGGCTTTCACCATCTTCGACCGCAGACAGAACAAATCGTTCCGGCTTGTGTTAAAAGAAAGAGCTTTTGCCTCAAAAGAAGAGAAGCTTCGTTTTATGATGGAGGCTCCGTCGTCCGAAATATTTGAAGTAAAGACGCCCGCCTTTGAGTGTCCACCGAAGGCAGAAATATATTCCTCTTTTCCCTGCGGCAGCTGCGGCGAAAGAACCGCTGAACCGTGGCTGAGAGCAAAAAACGGCAAAATGTTATGCCTGGACTGCTGCAAAAAATAAACAAAGGCGCGCGGGGCTTTCATTTCAGCAGTACCGCGCGCTTTTTGTTTTACATTCCCATGTAGGCTTTTCTTACTTCGTCTGAGTTCAGCAGTTCCTGCGCGCTTCCTTCGTGGACGACGCGCCCTGTCTGGAGCACGTAGCCTCGGTCGGCTATTTCCAGCGCTTCCTGTACCATCTGCTCTACGAGCAGGATGGTGACGCCGCGCTTTTTTATCTCGACTACCGTCTCAAAGACTTTTTCAACAAGGCTTGGCTGGAGGCCGAGCGAAAGTTCGTCGAGCATGAGCAGCTTGGGGCGCGACATGAGGCCGCGCGCGATGGCGCACATCTGCTGTTCGCCGCCGCTCATCGTCTCCGCCGTCTGGTCGCAGCGCGATTTTAGTATCGGAAACAGCTCGAACATCTCTTCAAGCCTTTCGGCGTTGGCTTTTTTGTCGCCACTTGCGAAGGAGCCCAGCTCAAGGTTTTCGCGCACCGTGAGCTTTGAAAAGAGCCTGCGTCCCTCCGGCACGTAGCTCAAGCCGTTTTTTATGCTTTTGAAGGCGGGGAGGGCTGTGATCTCCCTACCGTCAAAGGTGATGGAGCCGGAGGTGGGGTGCATCAGCCCCGCTATCGCGCGCATGGTGGTGGATTTTCCCGCGCCGTTTGCGCCAAGTACGGCCACTATCTCTCCTTCGTTTACGTGCAGCGATAGGCCGTGGATGACCGGCACTTGGTCGTATGCGCAGCGGATGTTATTTACTTCAAGGATCGCCGCGGCCATCATTCTCCCTCCTTCCGCTGGTGGAGCCTTTTGCTGTATTTTTCGCCAAAATAGGCGGTGATGACGGTGGGGTCGTTTACAACTTCGTGCGGCGTGCCTTCCGCGATTTTTTTGCCGCTGGCGAGGACGACTATTTTGTCGGCGATGGGCATTATGGCTTCCATTATGTGCTCCACCATGAGGATGGTCAGCCCCTCTTCCTTCAGCCTTTTTATGACTGTGACCATGTCTTTGACTTCAGTTGAGGTGAGGCCCGCGACGGCTTCGTCGAGCAGCAGCAGCTCCGGTTCTGTGGCAAGAGCGCGCGCGACTTCGAGCCGTTTTTTGTTGCCTATCGTAAGACCTCCCGCCGGACGGTCTTTGTTTTCTTCAAGGAAGCAGAGCGAAAGACAGCGGTTTGCTACGGCCGTCGCCTTTGCGGTGTCTCCTGTGCGCATGTAGGCGCCGACCATGATGTTCTCGAATACGGTCATTTCTTTTAGCGGACGCACGACCTGGAAGGTGCGCGCCAGCCCCAACCGCGCCATTTTATGCGCGGGAAGGGCCGTCACGTCTTGGTTTTTGAATAGTATTTTTCCAGAGGTCGGCAGGTAGAGGCCGGCGACGCAGTTGAAGAGCGTCGTCTTCCCCGCTCCGTTCGGCCCGATAAGGCCGACTATCGTCCCTTTTTCAACGCTGAAGGAGACGTCGCTGTTGGCTTGCAGCGAGCCGAATTTCATTGTAAGGTCTTTTACCTCTAGCAGCGCCATCAGCGGTCAGCTCCTTTCTCTTCCGGGCCGTTCGTTTCGTCGTTCTGTTTTTTCTTTACGAAATAGCCGAGCAGCCCCATGATGCCTTTCGGCTCTTTTATCATGACGACGATGATGATGAGGCCGAAGATGATGAGGTCCATGCCGGCGCCGAGGAACGAAAGGTAGGCCCTCGTGTATTCCTGCAGCGGAATGAGGACGAGCGCTCCAAGGAACGGCCCCCAGAAGGTGCCTATGCCACCAAGTATGGTGATGAGCACAAATTTCATGGACATGTCAAGCGACATGACCATCGGCGGGTCTACGCGGTAGTTGTATTGCGCGAAGAAGGCTCCGCAGAGCGCGGCGAAGGCCGCAGATATTGCCATGGCTCCAAGCTTGACGAAGGTGCTGTTGACGCCGAGCGACTCCGCCGTCTCCTGTCCCTCGCGCACCGCGAGCAGATAGTAGCCTAAGCGGTGTTTTTCTATCCATCTCACGACGCCGAATACGAGCAGGAAGATGGCGAGGGCCCCAAGGTAATAGCCGGTCTTTGTGTTCGACCACGAGAAGTTGAGCCAGCCGTCGGGCAGTATCGGATAGTCCAGCCCAAGCGCTCCGCCGACTGCGTCCCATATCATGAAGAGCCGGTTGAATATCTCAACGATGGCGAAGGTGGCTATGGCGAAATAGTGCCCCTTGAGCCGGAAGCACGGATAGCTGATAAATATAGAGACGGCGGCTGCGGCTAGCATCCCAATCGGCGCGCCGTACCACGGCAGTGTGTTGCAGGTGACGACGGCAAGCGCCGCGCCGTATGCGCCTATGCCGAAGAATACGGAGTGTCCGAAGGAGACCTGGCCGCCGTAGCCGCTGATAATGTTCCACGACTGGGCCATCGCCGCGTAGAGCAGTATCATCGTAGCTACGTGGCCAAAGAACGAACCTCCTATGACGCCCGGTATGCAGGGCAGTATCAACGCGGCTATGATGAAGCCGTACCAGAGTTTGTCTTTTTTGCTCATAGCCGTCACCACCCAAAGAGCCCTTTGGGGCGCACAAGTATTACGAGAAGATAGATGGCGAATACCGCAACGTATTTTAGCACCGCCGCCACGTAGAAGCCGGTGAAGGATTCGACCAGACCGATGAGGATCGCGGCAAAGAGCGCGCCGGGGATGCTGCCGAAGCCTCCAAGCGCCACTACAACAAAGGCGATGAGGCTGAAGAGGCTGCCGACTTCGGGATGGACGGCCAAGTAGGTGGTCATGAGACCGCCAGCTATGCCGACGCATGCTCCACCGAGGCCGAAGACGAGCAGGTATATTTTTTCAGTGTCTATGCCCATCAGCTCCGCCGCCTCTTTGTCCATCGCCGTCGCCTGTATCGCCCAGCCGAGCCGCGTCTTTTTGATGAGGTAATAGAGCGCGCCTATTATGGCCAGCGAAAACAGCCCGGTGACGAGCTGCGGTACGGAGACGATTGCGCCTCCTATTTCAAATGTCCTGCCGTCAAGCAGTGTGCCGGAGAGCAGACGGAAGTTCGGGGAGAAACGGTTCATGCAAAAGTTTTTCAAAAGCATGGAAAGGCCGAAGGTGGCAAGCAGCGGCGCCATCGCAGCTTTTCCGAGGCTTCTTTTTATTACCCACTTATAGGTGAGCCCTCCTAATATAAAGAGGAATATGCCGGAGGCTATCCATGTAAAGATTGGGTCCAGCCCAAGCATGAAGCCCATCCAGTAGCAAATGTACATCGCCACCATGAGAAACTCCCCATGCGCAAAATTGATTACGTCCATTACGCCCCATATCATGCTGAGGCCGGCGGCTACAAGAGCGTAGAGCAGGCCGCTCAATATGCCGTCGATAAGGACTTGCAGAAAATTGCTCATGCAACGACCTCCTTCAAAAAATGGCGGGGCAGCTTCAGCGCCCCGCCGAGAGACTGCGTGATACTTTTAGGATGTTATGAAAGGTTACTTGCGTTTGTTCCAGGGAACCATCGGCACGATCGGCTCTTTGTCTTTGTATTTGAGCGGGAAGACTGTGTTGTAGCTCTGGTTTTCGAGCTGGGTGATTACGGAAAGCGCCTTTACGTTCTGCCCGTCGGGGCCGAATTTGACGGAGCCGCTGAGCGACATGACGGACGGGAAGTCCATCGTCTGAAGCACTTTAAGCACTTTTTCAGTGTCGACGGCGCCGGCCTTTTCTATCGCCTGCGCAAGCACCATCAGCATGACGGCCTCCTGGATGGAGTCGCTGTCAAAGGGCTGATTGCTCTTCGGCGTGTAGTATTTGTCCTGTATCTTTATCGCTTCGGGCATGAATTTTTTTGCAAGCTCCGGCGAGTAGCCCATGCCGCCCATGAAGAAGTTGCCGTCCGCGCCAAGTTCTTTCTGCACGGCGGGGTTCTGGTATCCGGTGCAGTAGTTGAGGGCTATCTTCGGCAGCCAGTTTACCTGTTTCATCGTGCGCACCCACAGCGAGTAGTCTCCGCCGAGCGCCGCTCCGAACACTGCGTCTGGATTGGCTGACTTCAGCTTCTGCACTTCGCTGTTGAGGTTGGTGGCGCCGTTGTTGAAGGGGACGTCGGCTACGACGGTGAGGTTTATCTTTTTAGCCGCCTTGCGCGCCTCGTCTGCCGCGTGCTTTCCAAATTCCGTGTTTTCGTAGATGAGGCCCAGCGTCTTTATGCCGGCCTTTTTATTTTTGTTCAGGTAGTCGATATAGTCGACGAACTCAACGGATTCTATCGCGTCGGTCGGCGCGTGGCGGAAGAAATATTTATATCCGCGTTCCGTGAGGGCGGCGGAGCTTGAACAGCCGCACATGAATATTTTCTTCGCACGTTCGGCTACCGCGCTTGCGGGCTTCGTAGCGGCGCTGTTGTAGCAGCCGATTATCGCAAAGACTTTTTCCTGATTATAGAGACGCTCGGCCTCCGATTTCGCGACGTCCGGCTTGCCCTGATGGTCGGCCGGGACTATTTTTATCACATATTTACCGCCGAGCAGTCCTGCGTTTGCGGCAAGCGGCGCTTTTATACCGGGATTCTTTGTGTTGATGACCTCAGCCGCAGCTAGCACTGAGTTGACGCAGTTCTGGCCGGAGACGGCGGCGGGGCCTGTCAGCGGGAACAAAGCGCCGATCTTGATCTCTTCGACGGCGAACGCCGACGAAGAAGCAAGGAGAGCGGTGCAAAGAACCAGCATAACGACGATCATGGTGCGTTTGTTCAGTTTCATAATTACATCTACCTCCCTTGTTTTTAGGAGCCTAAGAGGCTCCGTGTTCATTATAAGCCAAATTTTATTTTGCAGTCAATTTCTTTATATATACTTTTCCGACAGCTTATCCCAAAGCCACTATTTATATTGACATTTAATAAGAGCAGCATTATATTCTTAGTATCACAGTGGACAATTCCACGCATTAAAAACAAATAAACATCTCAAGGAGGATGTTATTCTATGATATTTCATGCAGAGGCCGTAATCACACCGCGCGAGGGAGTTCTGGACACTCAGGGCAAGGCCGTTGAAAAGACGCTTGCACATCTTGGATATAAGGGACTGAACGAAGTGCGCGTGGGGCGCATCGTTACGCTCCAGCTTGAGGCCGAAAGCGCCGACGCGGCCACGGAGGCCGTGAAGAATATGTGCCAGGACCTTCTGGCGAACGACCTGATTGAGACTTATAAAATTTCGGTGCGGGAAGCATAGCGATGAGAACAGCCGTCGTCGTTTTTCCAGGAAGCAACTGCGACCGCGACGTACAGCGGGCGGTCGCGGAGACGCTGAAAACACCTGTCGATATGGTATGGCATGAGGAGACGGACTTCGCCTCCGAGCCGGACCTCGTTATCCTCCCCGGCGGATTCTCGTACGGGGATTATCTGCGTTCCGGCGCGATGGCGGCGCGTTCGCCCATCATAGCAGCGGTGCGCCGCCACGCGGAGGCCGGAAAGCTGCTGCTCGGCATCTGCAACGGCTTTCAGGTGCTTACGGAGACAAAGATGCTGCCGGGCGCTTTGCTGGTGAACACTACTACGACCTTCCTCTGCAAAAAATGCTACGTGAGGGTCGAGCAGACGGAAAACCATTTCACCTCCGGCATGAAGAAGGGCGAGATAGCCCAGTACCCCATCGCGCACCACGAGGGGCTTTATTTCCTGCCGAAGGCGGAGCTTGATGCGCTTGAGGAGGCGGGGCAGGTGGTCTTCCGCTACGCTGACCCGAACACCGGCGAAGCGGGCGCGGAGTACGCGCCAAACGGCGCTTTGAACGGCATCGCCGGCATCTGTAATAAGGAAGGAAACATTCTGGGGCTTATGCCGCACCCTGAACGCTCGACGGTATCGCATCTGAACGGCGGAACGGACGGCGCGGCATTCTGGCTTTCTATAGCAGAAGATTTCGCAAAGAGAGGTAGACGTTAATGGATTTCCGCAAGGTTGGACTCTCGGAATCAGAATACAAGAGGATCATAGAACTGCTCGGACGCGAGCCGAACGCTCTCGAACTGGAGCTTATCGGCGTAATGTGGTCCGAGCATTGCAGTTATAAATCTACGCGCCCGCTTTTGCGCACTTTCCCGTCAAAGGGGAAGTATGTGCTGCAAGGACAGGGCGAGAACGCCGGCGTGGTGGATATGGGTGAGGGCTGGGGCTTCGCCTTTAAGGTGGAAAGCCACAACCACCCCTCCGCGGTGGCTCCGTTTCAGGGCGCCGCGACCGGCGTGGGCGGCATCATCCGCGACATTATAGCGATGGGCGCGCGTCCTACCGTCTCTATGGACGGCCTTTTCTTCGGCGACGCGTCGCTTCGCAAGACAAAGAATCTGGCAAAGGGCATCGTTGAGGGCATCGGCGCTTACGGCAACGCGGTGGGCGTGCCCATCCTCGGCGGAAAAACTTTTTATTCTCCCTGCTACAACGACAATCCGCTTGTGAACGCGTTCAGCGCGGGCTTCGTGCGGCTAGACAAGATGGCGAGTTCGCAGACGGCGAAGCCGGGCGATTTCGCGGTGCTGCTTGGCTCAAAGACGGGCCGCGACGGAATCGCGGGCGCCTCTTTCGCCTCGCGCGAGCTTGACGAGGATTCAAAGGCCAGCAAGCCTCAGATACAGATAGGCGACCCGTTTGAAGAAAAGCTGCTTATTGAGTGCTGCATCGACCTGCTTGAAAAGAACCTCATCGCCTCTATGCAGGACATGGGAGCGGCGGGCATTCTTTCATCGTCTAGCGAGATTGCGCACAAGAGCGGCTGCGGCATCGACATAGAGGTAGAAAAGATACCGCTACGCGAAGCTGACATGCTCCCGTGGGAAATTTTCCTTTCGGAGTCGCAGGAAAGAATGCTGCTCGTCGTCGAAGAGCCTCAGCTGGAGGCGGTATTCGCGCTCGCAAAACACTACGGCCTTGACTGCGCCGTGGTCGGCACTATGACGGACAGCAGACGTTACCGCGTCTACAAAAACGGAAATCTCGAAGCGGAGCTGCCTACCTCTATCCTTGGCGACACGCCGGAGAAGATATGGCCCGCGGCCGAGCCAAAGGATATGCCCGCCCGTCAGGCGATAGACCCCGCCTCTTTAAAATGCACGGACGCGGCGGCAGACCTGCTTGAGATGCTTTCCTGCCCCAACGGACATAAAAAAGACGCTATATGGGAGCAGTATGATTCCATGGTGCAGCTCCACACGATAGCCGGCCCCGGCGAACCCGCGGCGATAACGGAGGTGCCGGAAACGCGCCGCGCCTGCGTGCTTACGATGGAGGCCGAGCCGTACAAGTGCTGGACGGACCCGTACACTGGAGCGGCGGAGGCTATGGCGCTTTCGCTTCGCGGCCTGTGGCTCACGGGCGCAGAGACGCTGGGCATGACGAACTGCCTGAATTTCGCCTCTCCCGAAGACCCTGAGAAGTTCTACGAATTAAAGGAATGTCTGCGCGGACTTGCGGAGACCTGCGGCGCTCTTGACTGCCCCGTAGTCTCCGGCAACGTCAGCCTTTACAACGAGACCGCGACCGACCGCATCTTCCCCACTCCGCTCGTTGTGACGGCTGGGCTTGTGGTGGACCGCGACAAAGTTGTCCGCGCCGGCCGCGCACAACCGGGCGACGCCGTATATCTCGTGGGCAAAGCGGAAGGGTCGCTCGGCGGCTCGCGCTATCAGCAGTACAAAGACGGCAGGCCGCTTGGCGTCACCGTCGCCACAGACTTTGAGGCTGAAAAGGCTTTCCGAAAGGCGGCGCTTGACGTGGCGCACCGCCAGCTTGCGCGTTCTGGACGCGTAGTGGCGGGCGGCGGCCTCGTTACCGCTCTTGCAAACGAAGCGGTAGCGTCCGATACAGGCATGGAGATAACGCTTCCCGTTGGAACGCGCGTGGAAAAAACGCTTTTCTCAGAGGGCGGAGCGCGCGCGGTCTATTCCGTGGCGCCCGAGCGCGCGGCGGAGTTTGAAGCGGCGTGGGCCGGTTTTCCGTGCGTGAAGGCGGGCACTGCCGGCGGCGATAAATTTACGTGGCGCGAGGTTCTCTCTCTGCCGCTTGAAGAGCTTAAGAAAGCATTTACGGAGGAAAAATAAATAATATGTGCGGAATTTTCGGAGCGTACAGCCAAAGCGGCAATGCCGTATTGGAAGACATATATCTCGGACTTTGCGCTCTGCAGCACAGAGGCCAGCTATCGGCGGGCGTCGCGTGGACGGATAAAGGCTCCGTACACATCAAAAAGGGCCTTGGACTTGTTCACGAGGCGCTCTCCCAGAGCGAGCTGGCAAAGATAGAGGCGCACACTGCGATAGGACATGTGCGCTACGCGACGACCGGAGGCACGAGGCCCGAGAACTGCCAGCCGCTTGGCGCAAATTACGCGCAGGGGCCGATAGCGATCGCGCATAACGGAAATCTTACGAACGCGGCGGCTCTTTCCAGCTATCTTGCAAACCGCGGCGCTATTTTCCAGACTTCGTGCGACACGGAGACTATCATTCAGCTGATGGCCCATCAGCCGGCGACGGTGCAGCTTGAAGCGCTGGAGACGGCCCTTGGCAAGTTGCAGGGAGCCTACAGCCTCGCCGTTCTGCTTGAAGACTGCCTTATCGCGGCGCGCGACCCCTACGGGTTTCGTCCGCTCGTCCTTGGACGGCGCGGAGACGATTATTTCGTCTCCTCCGAGTCGTGCGCGCTGGATATGATAGGCGCGGAGCTTGTGCGCGACGTGGAGCCGGGCGAGGTGCTGGTGATCGACAGGCGCGGCATCATCTCGCGCAAGATGAAAAAACAGGCGCAGCGTCACCGCAAATGCGCCTTTGAATATGTCTATTTCGCGCGGCCGGACAGCGTCATCGACGGCAGGTCTGTATATAAGGCAAGAAAGAATCTGGGCGCCTGTCTCGGCCATTGCTTGGACTGCCAAAAAGACGCGGTCGTCACGGGGATGCCGGACAGCGGCACGCTCGCGGCGCTGGGCCTCGCGGAGGAAGCCGGCATGGAGTTTGAGGCCGGCGTCGTGCGCAACAGATATGTCGGGCGCACCTTCATTCAGCCGACGCAGCGCGTGCGCGACGCGGGCGTGAAGATAAAGCTGAACCCTCAGCCCGGCATTTTCGAGGGCAAAGAGGCGGTGCTGGTGGACGATTCCCTTGTTCGCGGAACGACGGCCGGCCGCATCGTTTCGATGATACGCGACAGCGGAGCGAGCAAGGTGCACATGAAGATAGCCTCTCCGCCCGTGCGTTTTCCCTGTTATTACGGGATAGACACGCCGAGCTCGGAGGAGCTTGTCGCGGCTCAGATGGAGATACCGGAGCTCTGCCGCAAGATAGACGCGGACTCGCTGGAATATATAAGCTGCGAGGAGCTTTGCCGCGCTATAGGACTTCCGCGCGACGAACTGTGTACAGCATGTTTTGACGGCGATTATGTGGACGAAAATCAGGACGGCGATCTGCTCGAAGTATAGGCTCGCGTAATAAAATATTTTATTGATGCTGTGTATAAGGTAAAAAAATATAAAAATCTAAATTGCGGAGGCGCATTGAAATGGAACTGACAAAAAAGGATTTCATCTACGAAGGCAAGGCAAAGAGGCTCTACACGACGGAGGACGCAAATTACGTTATCGTCGAATACAAGGACAGCTTCACCGCTTTTAACGGCCTCAAAAAGGCGACTATGAGCGGCAAGGGCGTCCTCAACAACAACATTTCGTCAAAGCTTTTCACGATGCTCGCTGAAAACGGCGTTGAATCGCATTTTGTAAAAAGGCTCAACGAAACAGACCAGCTTGTGAAGCGCGTCAACATCGTGCCGCTTGAGGTGATCGTGCGCAATATCACGACCGGCTCGCTCTGCAAGCGTCTGGGCGTCGCTGAGGGCATGACGCTGCCGCGCCCGCTCTTTGAGATGTGCTACAAGGACGACGAGCTTGGCGATCCGTTCATCATCGAAGACCACGCCCTGCTCTTCGGCTGGGCGACAAAGGAAGAGCTGGACAAGATCAAAGACATCTCCCTTAAGGTGAACGCCATCCTCAAGGATTACTTTGAGAAGCTGGGCGTCGTGCTTGTGGACTTCAAGCTTGAGTTCGGCAAGGATATGCAGGGCAATCTTATACTCGCCGACGAAATCTCCCCCGACACCTGCCGTTTCTGGGACAAGTCTACAGGCGACCATCTTGACAAGGACCGCTTCCGCAAGGACCTCGGCGATGTGCTCGGCGCATACGAAGAGATCTGGAAGAGAATTTCAGCTTAGCCTGATATGAGCGGAATTTTCGGCGCGTACAGCGCAAAGGGAAAGCCCGTACTCGAGGAGGTCTATCTCGGCCTCTACGCCTTGCAGCACCGCGGGCAGGAATCCGCCGGCATCGCGTGGACGGAAGACGGACGCGTCGCCTCGGCGCACGGGGTGGGCCTCCTTCACAACGCGATAGACCAGCAGAAGCTTGCGGACGAAAAGGCCTCCTGCGCGATAGGGCACGTCCGCTGTGTGCCGCTTGAAAGCTCCCAGCTCCAGAACGTGCTGCCTATATGCGCCAACTACGCGCGCGGCCCTGTCGCCATCGCGCACGACGGCCTTGTGACGAACCTTGCGGAGCTTACGGAGCAGCTTGAACAGCGCGGCGCTATTTTCCAGTCTTCGACGAACTCGGAGGCGGTGCTGCACCTTATGGCGCAGCGTTCGCACATGCAGCCGGTGGACGCGCTCGTGGACTCGCTCAAAAGGCTCGAAGGCTCTTATGCTATAGCAGTGCTGCTTGAAGACGCCTTCGTCGCGGCGCGCGACCCGTACGGCTTCAAGCCTCTGGTGCTCGGTGAGCGCGACGGCGTCTATTACGCCGCCTCGGAATCCTGCGCGCTCGACATAGTAGGCGCGAAGCTCTTGCGCGACGTGGAGCCGGGCGAGATCGTCGTAATCAACTCAAAGGGGCTGACAAGCCTCCGCGTGAGGCAGGAAAAATGCGGGCGCTGTATGCACTGCTCGTTTGAGTACGTCTACACCGCGCGCCCCGACAGCATCATCGACGGACGTTCCGTCTACGAAACGAGAAAAGAGATGGGACGCAGGCTTGCTCTCAAGTCCCCGTGCGGCGACGCCGACCTTGTGGCGGGAATGCCGGACAGCGGAACTATATCAGCGATAGGCTACGCGCACGCGGCGCGCACGCCCTTTGAAATGGGCGTCGTCCGCAACCGCTACGTCGGACGCACCTTCATCCAGCCAACGCAGAAGGTGCGCGAGCTGGGCGTGAAAATAAAATTGAACCCGATAGAAGAGGTCTTCAACGGCAAGAAGGCGGTCATCGTCGACGACTCGATCGTGCGCGGCACTACGGCGGAACGCGTCGTGGCGATGATAAGAAACTGCGGCGCGGCGGAGGTCCACCTTCGCATCGCCTCCCCGCCCGTTCTGCACCCCTGCCGCTACGGCATCGACACGCGAAAGCAGGAGACTTTAGCCGCCGTCCGCATGACGCTTGATGAACTGTGCCGGAAGGTAGGCGCGGACTCTCTGGACTATCTTACAGAGGAGGACCTCACTGAATCCATAGGCCTCCCCGCCGACAAACTGTGTACCGCCTGCTTTTCAGGCAAATACCTCGAAGACGACAAACAGGAGAAATGCTAAATGAGCAAGCTCAGCTATGAGAAATCTGGAGTAAGCATATCGGGCGGAGACGCCTGGGTGGAGACTATCAAAAAACTTCTCGCAAAGCATCCTAAAGATCCAAACTGCGTGGGCGGCGTGGGCGGCTTCGCGGGGCTTTACAGCATAGGCGGAGGCCAGTGCCTCGCCGCGTGCTGCGACGGCGTCGGCACAAAACTGGAGCTGGCGAAGGCGGCGGGGCTTTACCGCGGCCTCGGACAGGACCTTGTAGCCATGAACGTGAACGACCTCGTGACGGTCGGCGCGCGCCCGCTCTTTTTCCTCGATTACGCCGCGTGCGGCAAGCTGGACGAATCGATGCTGGCTCAGGTCGTTGAGGGCGTCATCGACGCCTGCGACGAAAGCCTCTGCGCACTGCTTGGCGGCGAGACGGCCGAGATGCCCGGCGTTTACGGCGCCGACGGCTTTGACCTGGCCGGTTTCTCAGTAGGCATAGTCGACTGCGATAAGATAATCGACGGAAGTTCCATTCAGGAGGGCGACCTCATCGTGGGCCTTCCCAGCTCCGGCGTACACAGCAACGGATT
The DNA here is from genome assembly GCA_036655895.1 of Cloacibacillus sp. Lineage (NCBI taxonomy): Bacteria > Thermotogati > Synergistota > Synergistia > Synergistales > Synergistaceae > Cloacibacillus > Cloacibacillus sp. The sequence goes on from JAVVPF010000003.1 coordinate 19,959, forward strand.
CAGCCTCGTGCGCAGCGCTCTGGGCGCGGAGGGGCTGAACGTGCCTCTTGATGCGATCCCGGAAGGCTGGAACGAGAGCGTAGGCGAGGCGGCAATGCGCCCGACGAAGCTCTACGTCAAGGCAGCGCTTGCGGCCATAAAGACCGGCGTTGTGCACGGCATGGCGCACATCACCGGCGGCGGCATGTACGGCAACGTCATCCGCGTCATCCCGAAGCACCTTGATATTCTTGTAGATTTCAAATCATGGGAGCGCCCGAAGATTTTCGACCTCATCCAGAGCGCTGGCATTGACGAAGAAGAGATGCGCAAGGTATTCAACCTCGGCATCGGCTACGTCTTCATAGTAGCGCCCAAAGAGCTTGCAGCGCTGGAATCGGCGCTTTGCGAGCTTGGCGAAAAGCCCGTCGTAATAGGCGAGGTCATAAAATGTACCAACCGCGCATAGCGATACTGATCTCAGGCACCGGCACGAACATGGAGGAGCTTTTAAGGGCCTCCATCACAAAAGAGCTGCCGGCGCAGGTATCGTTCGTGGGAAGCGACAATCTTGAAGCAAAAGGGCTGATGAAGGCGGCCGCTCTTGGCGCCTCCACGCGCGTCTTCTTCTATAAGCGCGACGGGCGGAGCTGCGCGGAAGAGGCTCTTGCCGCCGCAATCGAAGAGACGCATACGGACTGGATAGTGCTCGCCGGCTTCATGCGCATACTTTCACCCGAATTTGTACGGCGTTTCGCGCACCGCATCATAAACATCCACCCGGCGCTGCTGCCCGCCTTTCCCGGCGCGCACGGCATACGCGACGCATGGGAGGCCGGCGTGGCTGAAACCGGAGTGACTGTCCACATAGTGGACGAAGAAGTTGACCATGGGCCGATTTTGGCGCAGCAGAGCGTGCGGCGCGAAGCAGACGACACGATAGAGACGCTTGAGGCAAAGATACACGCCGTGGAGCATAAAATATATAAACTCGCGCTGAAAGAGTTCCTTGAAAATCATCCGGTAGAGATAGATCAATGGGAGGCTGACAAAGTGAAAAAGATGGAGACGAGAAAGGCGCTTATATCCGTATGGGATAAGACTGGCGTACTCGAACTTGCGCGCGGGCTTGCCGCGCACGGATATGAGATTGTATCCAGCTCCGGCACCGCGAAACACCTTGAAGAGGGCGGCGTCAAGGTAACGGAAGTAGTTGACATGACGGGACTGCCCGCCATTTTGGGAGGCCGCGTAAAGACGCTGCATCCGACCATAATGGGCGGAATACTGGCAAGACGCGGCGTAGCTCAGGACGACGAGGACCGCGAGAAGTTCAACATTCCGCTCATCGACGTCGTAGTCTGCACGCTCTACCCCTTTGAAGAGACCGCGAAAAGCGGCGCCGACCTCGACCATCTCATTGAAAAAATAGACATAGGCGGAGTGTCGCTCATCCGCGCCGGAGCAAAGAACTACTACAACGTAGCCGTTATAACGGACATAGACGACTACGGCCGCGTGCTCGACGAGCTTGAAAAAAAGCAGGAATTTACGCTTGAGTTCAAGCAGGAGCTTGCGCTCAAAGCCTTCCGCAAAACGGCCTCCTACGACGCCGTAATCTATCGCGGCCTCTGCAAAGAGGTTGGCGCGGAGGACGAAGTTGAAGCCTACAAGGTGCTGCCGCTTGAAATGAAGCAGAAGCTCCGCTACGGCGAAAACCCCCACCAGAAGGCGGCCCTTTTTATGCCCCCGCTTGAAGAAAGCCCGTTTGAACAGCTCTCCGGCAAGGAACTTTCCTACAACAATCTGCTCGACCTCGACACGCTGCTGCGCGGCTGCTCCGTTTTCCAGGACGCCTGCGCCTGCACGATAGTAAAACATACGACGCCCTGCGGCACGGCAATGGGAGCTTCGCCCATCGAAGCCTTCAAAAAGGCGCTCGCCTGCGACCCTGTCTCCGCGTTCGGCGGCATCATCGGTATGACGCGCAAGGTGGACCTCGAAACTGCAAAAACGATAACGGAGACCTTCTTTGAGATCCTGGCCGCGCCTGAATTTGAAGAGGGCGTAGTCGATTACCTGAAAGAAAAGAAGCCTAACCTCCGCGTGCTGAAGCTAAAGGCCGGATACGCGCCGAAACTCCAGCTCATCGGCAACCGCTGCGGCTATCTCGCGCAGGAGGACAAACTTCCCGCGCTGCCGACGCAGCAGGACGGCAAATGGCACGGCACACCGCGCCCCGAGCTCTGGGACGACATCATCTTCGCATGGAAGACGGCCGCCATCACAAAGAGCAACGCAATAGTGCTGGTCAAAGACGGAGCCGCGGTTGGCATTGGCGGCGGCTTCACAAACCGCGTAGACGCCGCGGAATACGCGATGAAGCAGGCGGGAGATAAGGCCCGCGGTTCGGTGCTCGCCTCCGACGCCTTCTTCCCCTTCGCGGACTCGGTAGAGCTTGCGGCAAAGGCCGGAGTCACAGCCGTCATAGAACCGGGCGGCTCCATCCGCGACGACGAGGTGATACAGAAGGCCGAAGAACTTGGCCTGAGCCTCTTTATCGGCGGCACGCGCACCTTCCGCCACTAGGAGACTATAATGAAAGTAATGGTACTTGGGGGCGGCGGCCGCGAGCACGCGGTCGTCCACGCCCTTTCAAAGTCAAAGATAACCTCCGAACTGCACTGCTGCCCCGGCAACCCCGGCATAGCGAAGCTTGCGCAGTGCCATGAGGGCGACATCTGCCGCCCAGAAGCGATGACTGCGCTTTGCGCGTCGCTTGGCATAGAGCTTGTCTTTGTCGGCCCGGAAGCGCCGCTTGTGGCCGGCACGGCCGACGCCCTGCGCGAGGCGGGCATTCCCGTCATGGGCCCCGGCGCGTCGGGCGCGAGGCTTGAAGGCAGCAAAGCCTTCTCAAAGAGCTTCATGAGAAAACACGGCATCCCGACGTCGGACTTCGACCTCTGCACAAACATCGCGGAGTGCGAGACGGCGCTGAAAAAACGCAGCGCTCCGTTCGTGGTGAAGGCTGACGGCCTCGCCGCGGGAAAGGGCGCCTTCCTGCCCGAAAGCTATGAAGAGGCCGTCGCCGTCTGCCGAATGATGCTTGATGAGCAGAAGCTCGGAACTGCCGGCAACCTCATAGTGGTGGAAGACTACGTTCCCGGCATGGAAATGACGGTGCTTGCCTTAACAGACGGCAAAACGGTTAGGATACTGCCGTCAAGCCAGGACCACAAGCGCGCGAACGACGGCGACAAGGGAAACAACACAGGCGGCATGGGCGCTTACTCGCCGGTGCCGTGGGTGGACGACGCCTTCATGAAAAAGGTGACAGACGAAGTACTGACGCCCACCGTAAACGGATTGAACAGCGACGGCATACCATTTCGCGGCGTCATCTACGCGGGCATAATGATAGAACCAAGCGGAGCGCTTTCCGTGCTTGAATACAACGTGCGCTTGGGCGACCCTGAAACTCAGGTGGTGCTTCCCGCCTTCGGAGGAGACTTCGGAGAGGCGGTGCTCGCCTGCGCAAGCGGCGAGCTTGAAAAGGCCGAGTGGCCGGGCGCGGCGCGCGTTGCGCTGGGCGTAGTCATGGCCTCCGGCGGCTACCCCGATACATTTGAAAAGGGCTACGTCATAACCGGCGCGGACGAAGCGGACGAAAAAGATGAAAATACTTTCGTCTATCACGCGGGCACGAAGCTCAACGAGAAGGGCGAGCTTGTGACGAACGGAGGCCGCGTACTTACGGTAGTCGGCATCGCGGACGACCTCGCCGCCGCGAAAAAGCTGGCCTACGCGCGCGCCGAACGGATAAAATTCAAAGACGAACATCACAGAAACGACATCGGCGACAAATCGCTGAAAATGGAGGCGTAAACTATGGCATCACCAAAGATCGGCATCATCATGGGCTCCGCGTCGGACATCCCCGTCGTTGAAAAGGGTACCCCGGTGCTGGATACGCTTGAAATAGAATACGAAGTGGCTATCGCCTCGGCGCACCGCACCCCCTCGGACGTGGAAAACTACGCGAAGGGCGCGCGCGCGCGCGGGATAAAGGCGCTCATAGCGGTGGCCGGCCTTTCGGCCGCGCTTCCCGGCGTAGTGGCGGCCGCCACCACGCTTCCCGTCATAGGCGTGCCAGTCAAGGGCGGCGCCATGGACGGCATGGACGCTCTGCTTTCAATAGCGCAGATGCCTCCCGGAGTGCCCGCAGCCTCCGTCGGCCTGAACGGAGCGAAAAACGCCTGCCTGATGGCGGCGCGCATTGTAGCGGCCTGCGACGACGAGCTGACGCAAAAGCTTGAAGCCTACGCGCAAAAAGAGGCGCGCAAGGTGCGCGAAAGCCGCGAAAAGCTGGACAAACTTCCCGCAGCACCCGAAGAAGCCTACAAATAACTATTACTGACGCTTTACAAGCAAGGGCCGCCGATTAAATCGGCGGCCCTTGCTTTTGCTCGAATAATATATTTTTATAAATGCTTTTCGGCGCCCGTGGTCTTATTTTGCTTTTGGCTGTTGAGATAAGCGATATGTTTTTGAAGCACGCCGTTGAAAATTTCAAGACACGGCTCGGAACTCATTTTCGGACATCTGTGCGTCAGCTTGTAATATACGATGTCCGGCGGAGACTCACAGAGCGTTTGAAATACCGCGTTCGGCGTTTCGCGCGCAAACTGGTTTACGGCGGACTCCGGTATGATGCACCACTGACCGGGACGGCGCATAAGCGAGGTGACAATTTTTACGCAGTCCACCCTTACTTTCAGCGATTTCAGCGGGTCCCATACATGGTCGTGCCAGAGGCGATAGACGCCGCTCCACTCAATGTAAAATTCCATGCTCTGGTCGAGCGCAGAGGCGTTTATCTGCAAAGCCGGAGCCTCTCCGGGATGCGGGATGCGCGCCACCGTGACGCCCTCGCTGTAGATAGGCTCTATCTGGACATATCTTGTGTTTCTTTCGTGGATGGTGATGGCGACGTCCAGCTCACGGCTCTCCACCGCCTGGTACATCTGGTCGGAGGGGTCAGTCTGTATCTTCAAATGAACGGGCGGCTTATGAGCCAGCAGCTCGCGGTAGACCGGCGGCAAAAGACGGCAGTTCACGCTCTCCGAGCCTCCTACCGTGAGGGAGTAGCCGCTCCCCGGGCTGCGCGCGTTTGCTATCTCGCGGCTCACCTCCTGCCATTTCAAGGCCAACGGAAGAAAGCTCTCCCCTGCCGGCGTCAGGCAGACAGATTTCATGCCTTTTTGACGGTCGACCAGTATCATCTCCATCTCATTTTCAAGCTCGCTCAGGTTGTAGCTGATGGTGGACTGAGTCACATTGAGCAGCTCCGCCGCTTTGCCAAGAGTCCGCGACATGGCGACGGCAAGAAACGTTTCGATCCCCTTCTCGTGCATCCTTATCACCTCACTGAAAATGACTGCTGTTGCAAGGATGTTGATTTTTTCAAAAACCGCAAAAAAAATGACGACCCCAAATTTTGTGATGATTTGTTTTCAGTATATTATAACCGAGAGTAAAGAATTAAACACCACACTGGCGGCTCTTATGAGCCGCCAGTGTGGTTTCTGAAAGGGTAGTCTGCCGATTAGATAAAGGCAGGTTCGAAGAATAGGTCGTTTTCTGCGAATCTTGAAAGGCGGAAACGATGCAGGTCGACGAATGGCTTTTCGCCCATAAGCAGCTCCTTGCATATCCTACCGCCCGAAGGGCCGAACTGGAGGCCGTGACCGCTCCAGCCGCAGTTTATAAGCAGCCCTTCTACCGGCGTCCAGTCTATTATCGCGTTGTGGTCTGGCGTGTTGTCGTAGGGGCCTGACCACTGGCGCACGACGCGGACGTCGGAGAGCGCAGGGATGCGCTTTAAGACGCTTTTCGTGACGCCTTCGAGGAATTTCGCGCTGTTGCCGCATTCATAGGTGTGAGGCTCGCCCTGGTCGTCGCGTCCAAACATGAAGGTGCCGTTCGGGCACTGTTTGAAGTAGGCGCCGTCGTCGAGGCAGAGCACCATCGGACACTCAAAGACCTCGACAGGCTCCGTTATAAGTATGTTGTGGCGTTCGGGATAAACGGGGACTTCAACGCCGACCGTATTGCAGAGATCGTTCGTATAGGCTCCGACGCAGAGAAGGACTTTCGGCGCGAACCATTGTTCGCCGCTTTCCGTCTCCACTCCCTTTATTTTGCCCTCCTCTGCAAGCAGCCTATTTACTCTCGTATAGGTCTTTATGTCGGCTCCAAGTCTTTTTGCCGCGTGCCCGTAGGCGAGCGTCAACGTCTGGGGGTTGATGTGCCCGTCGTCCTGACAGAAGGCGGCGCCGATGATGCCGTCAAGGTTCAGGTAGGGCCAGCGCGCGTGTATCTCGGGCGGCGTCATCATGACGGAGGGGATGTCAAGGCTCTGCTGGAGCGCTACGTTCTTTCGCAGCTGTTCGAGGCTCTCTTGTGAATAGGCTACCCACATATACCCCCACTGCGTGAACTCTAGCTTCATTCCCGTATCTAGTTCCTCTTCAAGCGTCGGGAATATTTCAAGGTTGTATTTCGCCATGCGAAGGTTCGTTTCCGTCCCGAAATGCTGGCGAAGCCCCGCCGCGCTGCGTCCCGACTGTCCAGAGCCTAGATATTCCTTTTCAAAGAGTACGGTCTTCACTCCCGCTTTCGCAAGTTCGTAGGCCGTAGAAGCACCGTGTACTCCGCCTCCGACGATTATCACATCCGCTGTTTTATCAGTCATTTTATTCCACCTCCTGATCGCCGCCGTCGGCAAGCAAATGAGCCTTTATCGGCTTTACCGGAGGACGAATGACGCCAGAGCGTATCTCTGACATGGGTTTTCCGGTGGCGCGCGCAAGCTCCCTCATGATGATGTCCCGGCAGCCGCGTCCCTGACAGGGGCCCATCCCTACGCGCAGGATACGTTTTAACTCGTCAAATTCGGTGTAGCCCGCCGCGATCCATTTTCTTATTTCGTCTATTTCTATTTCTTCACAACGGCAAATAACATTGGCTTTTGCCATATCAGCACACCACCTTTATGGCGCGGATATCATCCGCAAGCGCCTTTGGAATGACTACGCTCACTACGTAGGTCCTGTCTTTCGACGGCTCTGTTACCGCTATCACCTCGCCGCACGCGGCCTCTTTGCCTGTGCGGTCGAGACATTTTACAAGCGCGCCCTTTTGGGGCAGCGGGATAAGTTCGTATGGCAGTTTAATGACGGCCTTGTCGTCGCTGTAGGTAAGGTCTATAACAAAACAGGCAAGCCCGGGGCATCTTGAAACGCAGATGCCGCAGCCGGTGCATTTTTCGTAATCTATTTCAGGAGTGTCGTTTATATCCGCAAAGGGCAGCACCGCGCCCGTAGGGCAGCTTGTGTAGCAGGGGTTGCAGGGGATGCGCTTCGGACATTCTATTACCGCGTATCCGCCTTTTTTCTTCTCCCACGCCTCTTTGGGCGGCAGTACGGCGCCCGTCGAGTGCTCTACTAATATTCCGCTGTTGAATAATTTTTCTTTATCAAGGCAGTTGCATGAGCAGCCCATCTTTTACGCCTCCCATCCGCTGACAAGCACCTGGCCGATGCCGGCCAGTATTTTTTCTCCGACTTCGCCCGCGCGGAGATGATCAAGCCTCGTCCAGTATTCGTCAAATTTTTTAGCGTCCGTTTTAAGCCCGAGCGCCGCCGCCGCGGAATGGCCCGCGATCCGCCCCTCAACCATCGCGGCGGAAGCCTCTTCTATGCCGGAGGCGTCTCCCGCGACCCACATATCGGGGCAGCTTGTGCGCATGGTTTTGTCGCGGAAGGGAACGTATCCGCAAAGCTGCGGCACGAACTGCATTTTGCATCCGGCCTGCCAGAAAAGCTCCGTTGTAGGCGTAAGCCCGACGGCCATGCAGATGATGTCGCAGTCTACCTTGACGGGCTCGCCTATTAGCTGGAATTTGTCGTCCAGCTCCTGTATGACGGCGCCGTCAAGCACCTTGTCTCCCGTAGCCTCAACGACAGTGTGTCTCAGGAGGATGGGAATGCCGAGACGCCGTATCTTCGCCGCGTGCACCCAGTAGCCGCCGATCTTAGGCATCGCCTCGACGACGGCCGCGACCTCGACTCCGGCCTGCGCCAGCTGATAGCTGACTATAAGACCGATGTTTCCAGCGCCTACCATTATCACCTTTTTGCCCGGCACGACTCCGTAGACGTTCATAAGGGTCTGAACTGCACCGGCTCCGTATACTCCGGGAAGGTCGTTGTTTGTGAAGGGTATCATTCTTTCCTGAGCGCCGGTCGCCATGACCGCCTTTTTAGCTTTTATCCGGTAATATTCGTCTTCGCCCTTCATCACGGTAAAGACGCCGTCTTCCGGGTAGTAGCCTGTCACCGTTGAATTGCAGCGTATATCCACTTTGTCGCCGAGCGATTTTATCTCGTCAAGAAGGATCTCCGCTATCTTATAGCCGCGCGTTCCCGCGTACTCGTCGCGCGAGCCGAAAAATTTATGCGTCTGTTTTACAAGCTGGCCGCCCGGGTGGAGGTCGCTTTCAATCACCGTAACGTTGGCGCCAGCGCCGGCCGCTTCCGCCGCGGCGCAAAGTCCAGCGGCTCCGCCGCCTATCACCAGAAGGTCTGTCTCAAAAGTTTTTTTCATCGTCATGCCCCCTCTAGCACTCTTCCATGGGGACGCGCCCCTTGTCTTTCTGCGTCTCGACCTTCATGCCGGCGGCAAGAGGCGTGACGCAGGTGCGTACATTTGGCACTCCGTCCACCACCATAAAGCAAGAGCTGCATTTGCCGATAGCGCAGAAAAAGCCCCTCGTTCTTTTCATCTCCGGCGTCACTCGATAGATATGGACTCCGTTTGCGTGAAGCGCCATAGCTATAGGCTCGCCCTCAAACCCTTTGAGCTCGCGTCCGTCGAAGGTAAAGGCGATCTCGCGGCCGTGTTCGTACTCCAGTATCGGGTGTCTGCTGATAAGTTCCATGACCTCTCTCCCTCCCTGAATTTCGGTTAAAACAACAATAAAATAAAACTAAAATGATATTTAAACATTAATATAATATCATGCTTTATATTTTTTAAAAATTGAAAGTTACGGCTATATAATATCGATGTATTGGGCATTTAACAAAACCATGGTAAATTATATTAGCTATATTATTAAATATTGGAAGTTAAGTTTATTTATTGTGGTGTCACGTTTTTCTTCCGCGGATACTCGCCTGTTTTTTCTACATGCGGTACGCCACGCCGGAATATTCCGTTGGGTTCAGCGCGCTTTCAAAATGCCTTATCATCGTTATAAAATCAAACACCGGCAGCCCCGTGTGGCGGTGGACGGCCGCAGAGAACGGCGGCAGGTCGCTGCATTCAAGCTGTATAGCCGCGACGTCCGGGTGTTCGGCAAGCATCAGGTCGCAGACCTCAAGTATCTCGCGCTCAACGACGTCGGTATCCATCGTTCCCTTTTCGCCAAGCACCGACGAGCTAAATTCGGGCTTTTCCTCCATGCCGTAGAGCACAACCGGCATTTCTTTCGTGATGCCTACGTTGAGCAGATGCCGCTCCGTCATGACAGAGGCGTTCGCCGAGATGATGCCGACCTTTTTGCCGCGTTTCAGCGTGCGGAGAACGAAGGGCACCTGAAGCATACTCGACATAAATACTGGAATATCAACGGCGTCGGCTATCTCCTGCTGAAAGAGCGCCATAAAGCCGCAGGCGCCAGTTATCGCGCGCACCCCTTCGGCCTCCAGCTTTTGCGCGCCCTCTACAAACGGGGCGAGCAGCGACGGGTCGCGCTGATTCAAAAGGCGGTCGATAGAGGCGCCGCGCACCTCGTGGTAGCGGACGGGAAACGGAAAGGTGGTGGCGTTGCCGACATTCCCGGGCACGCACGGATAGGCCGCGTCTAAAATAAGTATGCCGACCGCCTCTCCGTCCCATGAGCGCGATTTTGATTTGATTTTGTATAAAGGCAACTTCTCTTCCCCCTTATGAAAGATAAATAGAGAAAATATGTTTCCGCGTATGCTCTAAGTCAGAAGAGACAGAGCGCGCGCCCCGTCTCTTCCAGAAATGACAAAATATATTTATTTCTTGTTGCTCTCCGCGTTCATTGTGCGTATGATGGCCCAGATGAAACACCCAAAGCCTATACCTATGCAAACAATCATATTAAGTATCCACATTATTCAGCACTCTCCTTTCACAGCCGGAAGATCAGTCTAGTTTGTTGGAATGGATGAGGCGTTTTGAGATGAATGGATTGAGCAGGCGGCAGACCATCGCGAGCAGCAGCCATTCCATGACCATTGCGCCAGGCGTGTACTGATACTTCGTGATGGGCCAGAACTTGAACCATTCGCCCGGATACCACGAGGCCGCGTCCCACATCCACCAGCCCCACACGAAGGCAAATTCAAACGGGAAGAATTTGATGCAGCTCCACATCCACCTTACATGTATGTCGGAGCACGGAGCTATATCTTCGTTCCAAAGTTTGCCGACGCCGTATTTGATCGAGGCGAGCGAATAAATGAGCCCGACGACGAGCAGCGCGACACCCCAGACCATGTCCTGATTTTCAAAGACCCTGTTGTCGAGCGCCGAGAATGAACCGACGAACATGAAGAATACCGTAACGCAGAGCGTAGCCTTCACGCGCGAGAAGCCCATGTCGATAAGGTTGCGCGTACCGGTCTCAAGCATCGCGATGACGGAGGAAAGGGCGGCTGAGAAAAGCGCCAGGAAGAAGAGCACGGCCATGATGAAACCGCCTGAGGTGTGCGCAAAGAGGTTCGTCAGGTGGACGAAGGTGAGGCCGTTTGCGCCGGACTTCATTACCGCCATAGGGTCGGGGGCGAGCGCAAAGACCGCCGGCAGCACGACCATGCCTGCCAGCATCGCCGCCACCATGTCTCCAAAGGTGACAGTAAACGCGTTCAGTTCGATGTCTTCATCTTTCGCGGCATAGACGAAGTAAACGTGGAACATGCCCCAGCCTGCCCCGGAGGACCAGGCCGCCTGAGTAAAGGCCGCGAGCCACACCCTCGGATTGAGGAAATCCTTCGGGTCCACATGATACATGTACTCAAAACCCTTCCACGCGCCCGGAAGCATCAAAACGCGGACAAGAAGGATGGCAAGCAGGATGAAAACCGCCGGTATCATTATCTTGTTCGCGGTCTCAATGCCGCCCTGTATCCCGCGGAAGATGATGAGCGCGGAGATGATGACAGCTACGATGAACCAGGCCCACGCTTCGAAGGCGGGAGGCGAGGTTGCGAAGCCTTTAAAAAACTCCGTTGCGAAATCCGTGCCGCCGGTTCTTACGACGTCGAGGAACCCGGTGAAGATGAGCGCAAGATATTTCATGACCCATCCGAGAACGACTACGTAATAGCAGCCAAGCATGATGCAGACCATCGCGCAGAAAGCGCCGACCCACGCGAACTTTGGGCCTAGAAGCGCTTTAAAGGCTCCGGCGTTTGCCATCCTGGTTTTTTTACCGAATACGGATTCAGCGCAGATAAGCGGAACAGCCCAAATAAACAGCGCAAGAAAACAGATAAGTATAAAAGCCCCGCCGTTGTTTGAGGCGACCTCACGCGGGAATCTCCAAATATTTCCAGTACCTACGGCCATACCAAGTATGGTGCACAAAAGCCCCCACCGGCTGGAGAATTGCTCTCCGCCCTTTTTAATTTCCGCCATGTGTATACCCCGCTTTCCTTTTTAAAGATTTTTTAGCGCAAAAAAACAACATCCAGGCCATTAAGCCGCACTCCGTCATACCTCTTTGCATTTCCAAAGAGGCTCTTCTCCTTTCCAACGTGGATCGGCGAAACACATATTGTTGAAATAAATTAAAAATGAATAATTTAAACTGACTTTTTTAGTTTACCATTTTTTATATTTATGTCAATAATTAAGTATAATAGATTATTCTAAAGTAATTGTTAAAATATTAAGATGTATTATGGTCCGAAGCGCGAAAAAACTAGCTGTAGCGCGAATAAATTTAAATTTTAGTTCATACATATCAAATAGTTCGATATTATTTATTAAAAATTTTCAATTATGGTTTGGAGAATTGTTTGTGAAAAAATTTTTGCCGGCTCTTCATCTTCTCAACAGATGAAAAACCGGCAAAATTATCGAAAATAAAGCTATTAAATATTTAATTTTTATATATTAGCAAGCGCTCATCATTTGACTATAGGTTTTTTATTTTGGAGCTCAATCTCAGATTCTAGCCGCAGCAGCTCGTTGATGGAATCTAAATCCAAGTTTTTTAATATCTCGTTGCGGTTTTTTATTCCTATCTCGTTTCGCGTCATTCCGGGATTTTTTTCAAGCTGCGTAAAGGCGGAGACCTTCCTGTCGTCGTGGAAGACGTCAAAATCGACGAAGCGTTTTCCTTTTTCGTTGTACTCGAGGCCCATCGCAAGTTTTTTTATCGTCTCCACGTCAAGCGGCGTGTAGAGCTTCAGCATATAGACCGGTATTGTGCGCCGCGTAAGCGCCTGTTCGCGCTCCCACTTTTCCTCCAGTATCATGCCTATCTGCATCCCCTGCGTCACCGTGAGCAGCCGCTGGCGATGGAGGTCAAAGAGGCCGTCCGAATCGCAGATCTTTATTTCGATGTCGTTCCAATCCGGCGTCCCGAGCGCGTCACCGAGATATTCTATCCCGTGGACGGAGAGAAACTGCACCAGCGCGCCCTTCGACCTGGAATGTATCAGGAGCGCGCGCGGGTGGATGTCATCTATGGATATCGTTTTAGCAAGCGACTTCTGCGTGAAATATATTATCGAGGAGGTGCCGGGAAGGTTCGGAAGAAAGACCGGATCGCGGTCGATTATCTCTCCTCCAAGGTCGCGGTGTATGGCCTCCACGCCGCGCTCTACGTCCCCCAAAAGGCGCATCATAAGATACCCCGGCAGCAGCGCTACGTCCCGCACTCCCTCCGTCATGCGGCTGTTGATTATCGTTGCAAGAAAAAGTTCGATGGGGTTCTCGGATACGTATGTTTCGTGGATGGTTCCGTTTTCCGCGGGCGCGGTCAAAAAAACAAGGCGCCGGGTCGGCCCGTATCTTCGCAGCGCGCTTTCTGGGTCAAACGAGACGAGCGTGCCCCACGCCGCAAGTTTGTGCCTCATCTCCTGCGTACCTGAGGAAAGTTTGAGAGCTATGCTTTCCGGTCCCGTCCTTATCAGCGATATCATTGCTCCATGCCTCCTTTTGGGATCTCTTAAAGATTTACTCTTTTCCGCTGGAGCCTCGCGTTGTCCGTGCCTGGCGGATAAGGTATAGCCGTCACTTCACCTGTGTGGATGTGGATCAGATACATAGACTGGATGCCGTTCAAAAACATTTTTCCGTCCGGGGCGGCGCTTGATGTATGCTGTAGGTCGTGGCCGAACAGGTTGTACTGGGCCGGCGCGGTTGCCACGTCATGAAAGGTGTGCCCGGCCCTAAAGGTGAAATCGCCGATTGAAAAACTGCCCGGCGACGTCCACACCTGCACAGAGCTGTCGTGGTGCGCCGAAAGCAGCGTCGGCGCGTCGTCATGGTTGCCGGTGACAAGGATGGCGCCGTAATCTTCATCTGCGAAAACGGAGAAAAATTCTTTTATTTTTTTCTTGTAAAGGTCAAGCATTCCACGGCGCGTTTCTAGTTTGATGTTGTCTACAAAATCTCCGGTGTGCACTATCCATGCTGGGTTCAGCCGGCGCAGCGCGCGTTTGAGGTATGGATAAATAGTTGACGGAGTGTCGGAGATGTGGAGCACCATATCTTTTGCATCGATGCACGGAGGGTTGAGGCCGAACCAGATGCCGAGATCGTCAAAGTTTCTGATTATTGGGCAGTCTCGTATCTCCTGCAAGGTGGGTTTTGGTATGTTCGGTGGTATCCTTTGTGTCGCCATCCTATCGCCCCTTTCGTCTCAAAAAGAGACCCGAATACGGGCTTACTTAAATAAGGCAGGCAAACCCGTTTATTTTATTTTTTTGAGGCTGCGGCAGTCGTAGACAAAGGCCGGCGGTATGTTCATCATCACGAAACGGGTCTTGACGTCGTGGAATATTTTCGTGAAGGCGCCCTTCATGTGCAGCGAATATTGAAAGGCGACGAAATTGCCGTCGCTGGCGAGCGTCGATGAGATGCCGTCAAGCACCGCCTCGGTCACCTCGCGCGGAAGGACGGTGTAAGGCAGGCTTGAAACTATGAGGTCCACCTTTTCTATGCCCTCCTGCGCCAGTACGTTGGGCAGGCGCGTCGCGTCGTCGTATATGTCAAGGCCGGTCTCGCTGCGGAGGCAGCGGCGCAGCTCGTCCTCTATCTCAAAGGCGAAGAGCCTTGTGTGCGGATTCATCTGATCCATTATGGCGCGCGTCATCACGCCCGTTCCCGCTCCAAACTCCGCCACCGTCCGCACGCGGCTCCAGTCGACATTACAGAGCATAGATGCCGCCAACTGAGGCGAGCTTGGAGTTACGCTTCCTATTGTGCGCGGTTCTGTTACAAATTTTTTTATAAAAAGCACTTTCTCTTTGATTTTATTTTCAACCTGTTCCAAGAGCAAGACAACCTCCAAACTCGAGCATCTTCATAATAAATTAGCAGTAAATCTATAATTTGTACAGGCGTAGATGCACTTTATTGCGCAAAAACGCTAAGATATTTATCTCCGCGGTCGGGCTGCACAGTCACCACCGCAGAACCTTTCGGAAGCAGTTTTGCCGCCTCTATTGCGGCGTGGACGTTGGCTCCCGCGGAAATGCCGCTGAAAAGCCCCTCTTCGGCAGCAAGCCACTTGGCCGCCTCGATCGCCTCGTCGTCCGTTACCGTGACAAACCGCGTTATCTCGTCCATAGCGAGGTTCTTTGGGACGAAGTTCGCGCCGATGCCCTGTATCTTGTGCGGCCCAAAGCGCCCTTCGGTGACGAGCGGGCTTGACGCGGGTTCGACCGCTATGACCTCCATCTCTGGAAATTCTTTGCGCATCGCGCGTGCAAGCCCCGTGATGGTGCCGCCCGTGCCAAACGAGGCTACGAGCGCCGCCGGCTTCACTCCATCAGGGAGCTGCGCCAGTATTTCTGGGCCTGTGGTCAGCTCGTGCGCCATCGGGTTGCCGGGGTTTGAAAACTGGTCGAGCATTATAGCGTTTGGGTCGTCGGCAAGTATTTTCTGCGCCGCAGCTATAGCGCCCGCCATCCCCTCCGCCGCCGGCGTGAGAAAGAGCTCCGCGCCGAAGGCTGCGAGCACCGCTCTGCGTTCCTTTGACATAGATTCCGGCATCGTCAGTATGACGCGAAGGGAAAGCGCGCGGCCCAGCATCGCAAGCCCTATGCCGGTGTTGCCGCTGGTCGGCTCCACGATGACGCTCTCGTCGCGCAAAAGGCCCTTCTCCTGAGCATCTTTAAGCATCCCCCACGCGGCGCGGTCTTTTATCGAGCCGCCGGGGTTTGAACCTTCAAGCTTTATCCACACCTCTGCGCCGCCGGTATCTTTTTTTAATTTGTAAAGCGGCGTGCCGCCTATAAGTTCCATTATTTCCAAATCGTCTATGTTCTTCATAAAATATCTCTCCCGTCCGTAATAAGACGCACAAAAAGCCGTCCCCGCCGTCACGCCGCGCCTTTCATCAAAATAGCGGCCTTTTCAAGCGGATGATAATGAGTTATTATAGCGCGTCTCAATATGATTGAACTGCGTCAAATGTAGAACTTGCGAAATAATTTACGTGAGGCTACAATCATCTGAATTGTTATTGAACGTTGGAGGAACATCTTTATGGAATGCAAAGCAAAATACAGACTCAACAAAGCCGACAGAGATCTATTTTACAGCAGGAACGACCCCAAGGACAGGCGGCTCGGCGAGCTCATAGAACGCGCGTCGCTGCGCGACGTGAAGCAGGATACCGTCGTCATTCTCGGAGTGCCCGAAGACCGCGGCGTCACGGCAAATAAAGGGCGCGCCGGAGCGGCCGCAGGCCCTGACGACATCCGCCGCAGGCTCTACAGGCTGACGCCCGGTTTTTCAATGGATTTTGAAAAGCTGGCGGTCATAGACGCGGGTAACCTTGACACGGAGGGGCTTTCGCTTGAGGCGGTCCACGAGGCGGAGACGGCGGCGGTGGCCGACATCGTTTCGCGCGGCGGCGTGCCGATAGTGCTGGGCGGCGGGCACGACCTCACCTACCCCGGAGTGGCCGGGCTTGTGCGCGGCGCGAAGATAGAACGCGACGGCATGGGGCTTATAAACGTCGACGCGCACCTTGACGTGCGCAGCGACGAAAACGGCATCAACAGCGGCACCTCTTTCTACCGCGCGCTGACGCAGCTGCCGGACGGCGCGCTTCAGGGGCACGCCTTTGTGGAATTTGGGATACAGGAGCAGTACAACTCGCCCTATTATTATCATTGGGTGCTGGAGCAGGGCGGACACGTCGTCACGCTTCGCGAAGTCTCAGAGCGCGTCATGGAATTCTTTTTACAGGCGTTGTCCGCCGCGGGGCAAAACAACCGCGCGGTCGCGGTGTCGCTTGATATAGACGCCGTGCGCAGCACGGAGGCGCCGGGGGCTTCTGCGAGCAACCCAAGCGGCCTCAAAGCGCCGGAGCTGGATAAAATAGCCTATCTTGCCGGGCGCAGCGTCAAGGTGCGCTATCTTGATATAATGGAGGTCTCTCCGCCGCTTGACGAGGACCACAGAACGGCGGCGCTTGCGGCGTCCGCCATATTCTCATTTTTCAGAGGTCTGTGCGAGCGGTAAAGGCGGCCGATATAATGTCCGCAAGCCGCTCCCGCCGCGCCAGGCGGAATTTTCCGCAGGAGGCGCCTTCTTCGGCAGCCGAAAAACCTGCCCAGTGAGGCAGAGGGTTCTCACGGCCCGCTTCTATAGCGGGAGGCGACGCGAGCTCGCCGCGAAACCTTTCGCAGCCGGCAAGCGCTTCATTGAGCGAAGAAAGCGGCTCTCCTGCGCCCTCTTTCCAGAAAAGAAGGCCGCCGTAAGATTTCCATTGATTGACAAGCCCCAGCTCCAAAAACGACGGCGCGGCGCGAAAGAGCGGCAGGCGCAGCTCTTTCTCAAAGAGCCCGACGCAGTCTCCCACGGAGAAAGCGCCGCGCTCCAAGAAACCGTTCGCGCATCTGCTTACGGCGCGAATAGTTTCTTCAGCAAGCGGCAGCCTGAACCCGACGAAGGCAAGCCCGTCGCCCTTGAAGGCCGGCTCGCGGTAAAAGGCCTCTACGCCAATCTCGCATGCGTGAAAATTTTCCAGCATCGCAGAGAGCGCGCGCGTTGTGCCGCCGCGCTCCAGAACGACGCAGCTTTCCCAGCGCGAGCCTTCCGCGAACTGGAGTTTTATGACTGGCGCGCCGCTATTCATCCCATACGACGTCCACGCCTTCGGGCACGACCCACACTGAGGCGGAGACCGCCGGAACATCCATGACGGCAGGGCTTATTGTGAGGAATATCTCGCCGCAGTTGTTCGGCGTGTACGACATCAGGAAAAAATCACCTGCGTCAAGCGTTTCGTTATAGGCGCTATCCGGCGCGTCCAGCGCTATTTTCAGATCGTCCGTCACCGCGTATATCCCGCGCCAGCAAAGAGGGCTTTGCGAGAACCGGAGCATGACGCTGTTTCCACCGGCGGGCACAGGGGCCATAGAGCCGGCGTATCCCTCTGTCGTCATCAGGTTGAAGTCCACGCAGCGCCCCTTTGAGTTTGTGAGCCATTCGCCCTCAAACTCCGCGACATCTGTCAGCGGCTTCATTTTTTTCGGCGCAGTCGACTCGTGCGTCAGCTCTATGCCGCCGTCAAGCAGCATCAAATGACGGTGCACGCCGGGAAGCGCGGTAAAGGTCGATTCCTCTTCCTCGACTATCGCGGAGCTTATGCGCCAGCCGAATTTACGCGAGGCGTAGTCCGCGCCCTCCGGCCAGATGGCAAGCTGCGTCGTGACGCCGCCGCTCCATTTTTTTGCCTCAAGCTCCGATTTCCTGACGACTTTAACTGTAATCGCGCACATTTATAGCCCCTCCAAATCAGAAATATTTTCCTCGCTGAAAACTTTTATCCCGTTTTCCATCAAGAGCTTCGCCGTCACTCCGGCCCCTTTGATTTTGTTACCGCTGAAGGTTCCGTCGTAGATAACAGACGAACCGCACGAAGGGCTTCGCTCCTTCAGCACCGCGTGCGCGCAGCTAAGCAGCCGCGCCAGTTTCAGCGCCTCACGCGCGCCCAGCTCAAAGGCCTTTGTGTTGTCCGCGCCGCTTTTTTCATATACGCGGCCATCGCGTATCTCATCCGGGTTTCGCGGCGTAGGCAGGCCGCCGAGCTGTTCCGGGCAGACTGGGATGAGCGTGTGGCGTAAAGAGAGCGCGGCGACGCGCTCGTTGAGGCATCCGCCTCCGCAGTAGCGGCAGTTCAGCCCAAGCAGGCAGGCGCTTACTAGAATTTTCATGTACGATTCCTCCGAAGCTATGTTTTACGGGCGCAAAGCGCCGCATAGCTGTAAAATTTTAACTGTTACGCATATATGTTATACTTAATCCTATCAAAATCAAATAGGTAGATTTGATTGAGAATGCGGGAGGAAAAGAATATGTTATTTACGAAAAAGTTTAGCACGGAAACGCTGAAGAAGAGTAAAAAACGTTTTTACTGGGTTGGCGGGATAATGTTCGTCATAGGCACGCTCTCGCTTGCGATGCCCCTTCTTGCCTCTTTTGCCGTTGAGACGCTCTGCGGTTTTCTGCTGCTGGCTGTGGCGGCCGGCAACGCCTTCGGCGCATGGTCCGCTGTGCGCGGCGGCGGCAGCCCGTGGCAGCAAGCTTTCATGGCGGTCATATCATTTGCGGCAAGCGTCATATTCCTGACGCACCCGCTCGCCGGCATAATGACTTTGAGCCTTATGCTCTCCGCCTATTTCGTGCTTGACGGCATAGCGAAGATCGCCGAATATGTGCGGCTTCGCCCCATCAACGGTTCACTGTGGATACTTGTCTCCGGGATTTTGAGCATCGTGCTGGCCGTCATGATGTGGCGCAATTTCTTTACGGGAGCCTCTATGATAGGGATAATCCTTGGCATCAATTTCATATTCAGCGGCGTCAGCCTGATAGTTCTTGGACGCGGATGCTCTGAGGCGGCAAAGAAACTGTAGCGCGCCGTAAAAACAAATAAAGGCAAAAAGACGGCCTCTCGCTCTTTGAGGGGCCGTCTTTTGCATTTCGGTCATTTTATTATTCCAAGTTTTTCGATGGTCTCCATATCTTTGTCGCCTCGGCCAGAGAGGTTGACCAGCACGATATCATCTTTGTTCATCTCTTTTGCAAGGCGCAGAGCGCCGGCCAGAGCGTGCGAGCTTTCAAGCGCAGGGATTATGCCTTCCGTGCGGCAGAGGAGGCGGAAGGCGGCAAGCGCGTCGTCGTCTGAGGCGCAGATGTATTCCGCGCGTCCGCTTTCTTTAAGCGCCGCATGCGCGGGGCCAACAGAGGGATAATCAAGCCCGGCCGAGATGGAATAGACCTCAGCCGGCTCTCCCGCGTCGTCGGTGAGCACGTAGCTTTTGAACCCATGCAGCACGCCCGGCTTGCCCATCGTGAGGCTGGCCGCGTGGTTGCCATAGGTGAGGCCGCGCCCGGAAGGCTCGACCCCGACGAGGCGCACCTCTTCGTCTTTTATGAAGGCGGTGAAGGCGCCTATCGCGTTGCTGCCGCCTCCGACGCAGGCGACTACCGCGTCGGGCAGACGGCCTTCGCGTTCTAGTATCTGCGCGCGCGCCTCGTCCCCTATGATGCGCTGGAAATCCTGCACCATTTCGGGATAGGGATAGGGCCCGACCGCGGAACCCAGAAGGTAAAAGACTGAGGTGTCAGCGCAGAGCGCGCCAAGCGCCGCGTCAACGGCCTCTTTGAGAGTCCTCTGCCCCTCCTGCACGGAGACGACCGTAGCGCCAAGCGCCCTCATGCGCAGCACGTTCGGCGCCTGACGCTCCACGTCCACCGCGCCCATGTATATGTCGCACTCCATGCCCATGAGCGCCGCTACCGTGGCCGCCGCCACTCCGTGCATTCCGGCGCCCGTCTCGGCGATGACCTTTGTCTTGCCCATTCTCTTTGCAAGAAGTATCTGTCCGATGCAGTTGTTTATTTTATGCGCTCCTGTGTGGTTCAGATCTTCGCGTTTCAGGAAGATGCGCGCGCCGCCGTTTTTCGCTGTGATGTTTTTGCATTCCGTAAGAGCGGAGGGGCGTCCCACATATTCTTTGAGCAGCCGCAGATATTCCTTTTTAAATTCCGGGTCGGCCTTGCATTCGGCGTATTCCTTTGCCATCTCTTCAAGTATCGGCGTCAGCTGTTCTGGCACATAGGAGCCTCCGAAGCCGCCGTAATACGCGCCGTTTGGAAAACCCGCCGTCATGTCGTTTGTCTGTTTCATAATAAAATTCCTCCTGTTCTAGTCTCAGCTTGTCTTTTCTGTGATACAAAGATACAAAAAACGGAAGAGGCAAGTTCCATCCTCTTCCGCAAAAAATAAAGAGGCCCGAATGAACCCACTCGGACCTCGTAAAAGCACGGGCAACCGGCGGGCAGCTTTAGAGGCTGCGCCACCAACCAAATCTATTTGAAGTCGTTACGTAATCAAGTTTTCTCATAGGAGCAAGAATACCACAAATTTCTCAGTTGTCAAATAGGCGCGCCGCATGCGGCCTCTGCGCCTTCGCGCGTAAAGAGCGGCGCTTTGATTTTATCTTTTGCTTCTGGCCCATTCAAACATAGCGAGGCTTGCCGCAACGGAGGCGTTCAGCGAGCCCGCGCCGCCTTCGCGCATCGGGATGAAGCGAATGTCGTCGCAGGCCTTCGTTACGGCCGTGCCTAGGCCCTCGCCCTCCGCGCCCACTACAATGACGCTGCGCGGCGGCAGGTCTTCTTTGAAGAGCGTTTCGCGCCCCTCCATGGCAAGCCCCGTCACCCAGAAGCCGGCCTCCTGCAAAGAGGCTATCGTCTGCGAGACGTTGCCGGTCTTCACCAGCGGCAGCCTCAGCGCCGCGCCCGCGCTTGTTTTTACGACCGTGCCGGTGGGCAGGCATCCGCCGCGTTTTGGTATCATGACGGCCGACGCGCCGGCTGCTTCGGCGCTTCTTATGACGGCGCCCAGATTATGCGGGTCCTGCAAATGGTCGCAGAGCAAAAGGAGCACGGGGGCGGGAGCCGCCGGAAGCTCCGCGATAAATTCATCCGTCTCCCAGACCTTCATCTGCGCGGTGTAGGCGGCTACGCCCTGATGGTTTTCTCCGTTTGTGAGGCGGTCGAGCGCCACAGTCTCAACGTTTTGGAAGACTATGCCCGCCGCGCGGCAAAGCTCCGATATTTTTGCCCAGATGTGAGGCTGGACGTTTTTTGCAAGCAGCACCTTCATGCAGCGCTCCGGGTTTTCCTCCAAAAGCGCGATGACGGGGTTTCTCCCCCAGCAGATGTCCTCCGACGGTGCCCTATCGCCTTCCGTCTCCGGCGCGCGTCTGTTTCTGTTGTCTCTTTGGCCTCTTGAATAATCTCTTGTATCTCTTTTATCTTTCTCTCTTGGCATCGCCATTTTTCATCTCCTCCAAAAATTCTGACAGATAGAGCGAGGTAGGGCCGTTTGCCCGCGCCACCTCTTCGGGCGTTCCTTTCGCGATGAGCCTGCCGCCGCCGCGCCCGCCCTCGGGGCCCAAATCCAGTATGTAGTCGGACGAGGCCAGCACGTCAAGGTTGTGTTCGATGGCGAGCACCGAATTTCCCTGATCCACAAGCTTGTGCAGCAGTTTCAGCAGCTTCTTTACGTCTGTATAGTGCAGCCCGGTCGTCGGTTCGTCAAGCAGGTAAAGCGTATTGCCGCGGAATTTCTTGCTCAACTCCGTCGCCAGCTTCACGCGCTGCGCCTCGCCGCCGGAGAGCGTAGGGGCTGGCTGCCCCAGCCTTATGTACCCAAGGCCCGATTCCTGGAGCACCTTCAGTTTGTTTGCAATGCGCGGGATGCCGCCGAAATGCTCGATGGCCTCGTCAACTGAGAGGTCCAGCACGTCCGCTATCGAAAGCCCCTTGTAGCGCACCTCCAGCGTCTCCCTGTTGTAGCGCTGCCCCTTGCAGACGTCGCACTTTACGTAGACGTCCGGCAGAAAGAGCATTGAGACCTTGAGCACGCCGTCGCCGCCGCAGGATTCGCAGCGTCCGCCTTTGACGTTGAAGCTGAAACGTCCCGGCTGATAGCCGCGCAGTTTTGATTCCGGCAGCTGCGCGTAGAACTCACGTATAGGCGTGAAGACCCCCGTGTAGGTGGCGGGGTTTGAGCGCGGCGTGCGCCCGATGGGGCTTTGGTCTACGAGCACGATGTTGCGCAGCGATTCGTAGCCTGTGATGCCATCGCATCTGCCGCAGCGCTCGCGGAAATCTTTGTCGAACTTTCCGCGCAGCCCCTTGTAAAGCACCTCATATAGAAATGTGCTCTTGCCGGAGCCGGAGACGCCGGAGAGCGAGGCAAAGACGCCAAGCGGTATGTCTATGTTCATTTTTTTAAGGTTGTTCTCACGCGCGCCGCGAACGCTTATGAGGCCGGCGGGCTTTCTGCGCTCCGGGCCGGGGCGCCATATCCCGTCCGCCTCGCCGCGCAGGTAGAGCGCGGTGCTTGAGTTTCCGCGCATTATCTCCTCCGCGCTGCCGTTTGCGACAAGCTCGCCGCCGTGCTCTCCGGCCTCCGGGCCAAGCTCTACAATGTGGTCCGCCGCCGCCATCGTGTCGCGGTCGTGCTCTACGACTAGCACGGAGTTTCCAAGGTCGCGTATGGCCTTCAGCGTGTCAAGCAGCCGGTTCGTATCGCGCGGGTGCAGCCCGATGGTCGGCTCGTCCAGCACGTAGAGGACGCCGGTGAGCTGAGAACCTATCTGCGACGCAAGCCGAATGCGCTGGCTCTCGCCGCCTGAGAGCGTGTCCGCGCGGCGCGAAAGGCTCAGATAGCCCGCGCCGACGTCGTTTAGGAACGAAAGGCGCTTTTTTATCTCAACGAGCGCGATGCCGACTATCTTCCTCTCGCGTTCGCCCAAGTGCAGCTCTTCAAGCACACAGAGGTGTTCGTCTATGGACATCTCCGTCAGGTCCGCTATGTTGTATTTTCCAAGCGTCACGGCGAGAGCGACCGGCTTCAGCCTTTTGCCTTTGCAGGTGGCGCAGGTGTCCTCGACAAGATAGCGCACAAGCTCGTCCTTCACCATCTCGGATTCAGTCTCTTTATAGCGCTTGTCGAGCCACGGCATGAGGCCGATGTATTTTCCGTTATACTCCCAGTCGCCGTTTTTATCTGTGAAGACAAGTTCCAGCTGTTCTTCGGAGCCGTAAAGCAGCTCCTGCTGTATCTCCTTCGCAAGCTCGCGGAAGGGGCGGCTCAGATCCCAGCCCTTTTTCTCCGCAAGCTTCTCCGCCTTGACGAGCATATATTTCATGCTTTTCCACGGGATGAAGCCGCCTTCGCCTATCGGAAGCTCCGGGTTGACCGCAAGCTCCTCTGAAAAATGCGAATGGAAGCCAAGCCCCGCGCAGTCCGGGCAGGCGCCGTCCGGCGCGTTGAACGAAAAAAGTCTGGGCTCGATGTCAGGCAGGCTTATTTCGCAGACGGGGCAGACATATTTTTCGGTGAGCTCCCTGTCGGCCTCGCCCTCCGTTGCAAGCAGAATGAAGCCGTCCGAAAGTTTCAGCGCCATCTCGATGGCCTCGCTTAAGCGCGAACGGTTTTCCTCTTTGACCCGCATTCTGTCGATGAGACATTCTATAGTGTGGCGTTTTTTCTTGTCCAGCTCCACCGCCTCTTCAAGCCAGTAGAGTGCGCCGTCGATGCGCGCGCGCATATAGCCCTGCTGGTGCAGCTTCAGCAGCAGGTTTCTGTATTCGCCCTTTTTAGCCTTTACGACGGGTGAGAATATTTCAAGCGGCTTGCCGGCGTAATCTTTGAAAATTATGTCTATTATCTCATCGACGCTGTAGCGGTGCACCTCGCGGCCGCACTTTGGGCAGTGCGGCGTTCCAGCGCGTCCGAACAAGAGGCGCAGATAGTCGTATATCTCCGTCACCGTCCCCACCGTCGAGCGCGGGTTGTGGTTTGAGCCTTTTTGTTCTATAGAAATGGCTGGAGAGAGCCCCGTGATGTCGTCTACGTCGGGCTTGTCCGATATTCCAAGAAACTGCCTCGCGTATGAGGAGAGCGACTCAACGTAACGCCGCTGGCCCTCCGCGTAGATGGTGTCGAAGGCAAGCGACGACTTGCCAGAGCCGGAGGGCCCCGTGACGACTACCAGTTTATTTTTTGGAATATTTACGTTTATGTTTTTTAGGTTGTGCTGTTTTGCCCCTGTAATTTTTATTTCCTGTTCCAATCGCGTTTCCGCCTTTCAATTTCTGTATGTCGTCTCTTAACTGGGCGGCGCTCTCAAAGTCCAGCTTTTCGACCGCCTCCCACATTTTTCTTTCCATGAGCGCGATATCCTCCGCGCTCGTTTCGGCCGCCGGAGAGGCCGCGCGAAGCCCTGTGTAGCTTTCTTCGCCCTCCCTCAGAAGTTCGTCGGGCAGTAGGTTTCTTATGCTCTTTATTATAGTCTTCGGCGTGATGCCGTGTTCCTCGTTGAATTTATTCTGATAGGCGCGGCGGCGCTCCGTCTCTTTCAGCGCGAGCGCCATGCTGTCCGTCATTCGGTCCGCGTAGAGTATGACACGCCCAGCGCTGTTTCTAGCCGCTCGTCCTATCATCTGTATCAGCGAGCGGTGTGCGCGCAGATAGCCCTCGCGGTCGGCGTCCAGGATGGCGACAAGCGAGACCTCCGGCAGGTCTATGCCCTCGCGAAGCAGGTTGACGCCTACTAGCACGGCAAAGACGCCAAGACGCAGGTCGCGCAGAAGCTCCGCACGCTCAAAGGTGTCAAGCTCGGAATGGATGTAGCGCACCTTGATGCCGAGCTCCGCCATATATTCCGCAAGGTCCTCCGCGGAACGCTTCGTCAGCGTTGAAACGAGCGCGCGCTCGCCGCGTTCGACGATAGGACGTATCTCCGCTATGAGGTCGTCCACCTGCCCCGTCGCCTTATGCACCTCTACCTCCGGGTCCGGTATGCCGGTCGGGCGGATCAGCTGCTCCACAACGTGGTCGGAGTGTTCAAATTCGTAGTCGCCGGGCGTAGCGGAGATAAAGAGCGCGTTTTTTAGCACCGGCTCATACTCGTCCCATTTCAGCGGCCTGTTGTCGAGGCACGACGGAAGCCGGAAACCGTGCTGCACAAGCACCTCTTTGCGCGCGCGGTCGCCGTTGTACATGCCGCGCACCTGAGGCAGCGTCATGTGCGACTCGTCTACAAAGATGAGCGCGTCCTGCGGGAAGAAGTCCAGCAGCGTGCCCGGAGGGTCGCCCGCCTCGCGCCCGTCGAGGTAGCGCGAATAATTTTCTATGCCGGAGCAGTAGCCCAGCTCCAGCAGCATTTCAAGGTCGTACTTTGTCCGCATTTTAAGGCGTTCCGCCTCCAGATATTTGCCTTCGCTCTCAAACTTCGAGCAGCAAAGCTCCATCTCGCGCTCTATTGCGCCCGAGGCCTTCTGGATGGCGTCGGAGCTTGTGACGTAATGCTGAGACGGGAAGATGCCCACCTTCTCTTTGCGCAGCAGAGAATGGCCGGAGACCGGGTCTATCTCGTCTATGCGCTCAATTTCGTCGTCGAAGAAGGAGACGCGCAGCGCCGTGTCGCTGTAGGCTGGATATATCTCCATCGTTTCGCCGCGGCTCCTGAAGGTGCCGGGCACGAGCGAAACGTCGTTGCGCTCGTAGTAATTTTCTATTAGGCGCATCATGAAGGCGCGGCGCTCCCAGCGCTCGCCCTGCGCGAAACGGAAGATGGCGTCCTCGTAGTTCTTGCGCTTTCCCAGCCCGTAGATGCACGAGACGCTGGCGACTACGATAACGTCCCTGCGTTCCAGCAGCGACTTGGTCGTGGCGAGGCGCAGCCTTTCTATCCGTTCGTTTACGGACGAATCTTTTTCTATATAGACGTCTGAGGCCGGCATGTAGGCCTCCGGCTGATAGTAATCGTAGTAACTCACGAAATAGTTGACGGAATTTTCGGGAAAGAACTCTTTGAACTCGCTGTAAAGCTGGGCCGCGAGTGTTTTGTTGTGCGCCATTACGAGCGTAGGGCGGTTCAGCTCCGCAATGACGTTCGCCATCGTGAAGGTCTTGCCGCTTCCCGTGACGCCAAGCAAAGTCTGATGCACGCCCTCCCTTTCGCGGAAGGAGCGAACAAGTTTATCGACCGCCTGCGGCTGGTCGCCTGAGAGCTTAAAGGGAGCTACAAGGTTAAATCTGTCTTCCATTTGCGCCTTTCTATTGTTTTAAATGTTTTTTAAATTTATTCAGCAGACAAATTGTAGCATACTTACAGGCTGCTTAACACAGTAAATATATTCTAAACCGATAGAGCCGCGTGAAAATCGAGCCGCCCTTCTCAGAGCGGCTCGGCTTTGTTATTTCTTTTCGTCCATTGGCGCGTTCATGTTTCTGTCGACCAACTCTTCTATGTCCGGCGCTTCGTTCAGAACCGCCTTGGAATCAGGCTCGCCCTCCTCCGGTTCTTTGTCTTTTTTATCTTCCGCGTCCGGCTCCTTGTCCTTTTCAGGCTTGGCCGCCTCCGCGCTGTTTTCCTGCGGCGCTGCGTGTTCCTTCTTCGGGTAGCCCAGAAGTTCGTCGAGCTCGTCGCCTTCGAGTATCTCTTTTTCAAGCAGCAGCTTCGTTATCAGCTCAAGACGCTCGCGGTTTTCCGTAAGTATCTCGTGCGCCTTGTTCATGCTGCCGTCGACCAGAGCGCGGATCTCAACATCTATCATGTGCGCTATCTCTTCGCTGTAGTTGCGGTCGTCCACGATGTCATGCCCGAGGAATACTTCGTGCTGCTTTCTGCCGAGCGTGACTAGGCCGAGCTTGTCGCTCATGCCGAACTGCGTCACCATCTGACGCGCTATCTGAGTGGCGCGTTCAAGGTCGTTCGACGCGCCCGTCGTCACGTCGCCGAAGCATATTTTCTCCGCGACGCGGCCGCCGAGCAGCACGCATATTTTATCGGAGAGCTCCTGACGCGAGACGAGGAACCTGTCCTCCTCCGGCAGTTGGAGCGTGTAGCCGAGCGCCATATGTCCGCGCGGTATTATAGAGATCTTGTGCACCGGGTCGCTGCCCTTTATCTTGGCGGCCACCAGCGCGTGCCCAGCTTCGTGGTAGGCGATTATCTCGCGTTCCTTTTTGCTGATTATGCGGCTTTTGCGCTCCGGGCCCGCCATGACGCGGTCTATCGCCTCTTCAAATTCCGGCATCCCCAGCATCTCTTTGTCGCGGCGCGCGGAAAGAAGCGCCGCTTCGTTCACGAGGTTCGCAATGTCCGCGCCGACAAATCCGGGCGTGCGGCGCGCGATGACGTCAAGGTCGACGCCGGGCTCTATCTTCATATCTTTAAGGTGGACTTTCAGGATGTCGCGGCGTCCGTTCACGTCGGGACGGTCTACTACGACCTGACGGTCGAAGCGGCCCGGGCGCAGCAGCGCCGGGTCAAGGATGTCGGGTCTGTTCGTCGCGGCTATCAGTATGATGCCGGCGCCCGCCTCAAAGCCGTCCATCTCGACAAGAAGCTGGTTCAGCGTCTGTTCGCGTTCGTCGTGTCCGCCGCCGAGCCCAGCTCCGCGATGGCGTCCTACCGCGTCTATTTCGTCTATGAAGATGATGCAGGGCTGATATTTCCTCGCCTGCTCAAATAGGTCGCGCACGCGGGCGGCACCCACGCCGACAAACATTTCAACAAAATCGGAGCCGCTGATGCTGAAGAACGGCACGTCCGCCTCGCCCGCCACTGCGCGCGAAAGCAGCGTTTTTCCCGTTCCGGGCGCGCCCAGCAGCAGTACGCCGCGCGGCACCTTCGCGCCGAGCTTTGTGAACTTGGCCGGGTCTTTAAGGAACTGCACGACCTCCACAAGCTCCTCTTTGGATTCGTCGCAGCCGGCGACGTCCGCGAAGGTGACCTTTGGACGGTTGTCAAGGAACAGCTTCGCCTTGCTCTTCGCAAAGCCCATCACCTTGCTGCCGCCGCCCTGCATGTTGTATATGAAGTATATCCAGACGCCAATGAGAAGCAGCGTCGGAAGCAGCGACGTCAGAAGCGCCGTAAGCCATGAGTTCTTCGGCGGAGGCACTATCTCCACCTCGACGCCCTTTTCCGCGACAGTCTGCGGCAGAGTCGCCGCGTCCAGTATATAGGTCGTGAACTCCTTGCCGGATTTCAGCGTTCCCGTAAGCTGTTCGTGATCTATCTTCACCTTTGTGACATTGCCGGAGTTTACCTCCTTCATAAAGGTGCTGTAGGGCATCACGTCGCTCTGTGTTGATTTTTTATTCGAGCTGTCGGGGCCGAGAAATACATTGACAAGGCTGACGACAAGCACGATGAGGACAATGTACATCCCCACGTTTTTAGATATCTTCTTCAAATTTTCAATCCTCGCTTTCTATCTTCTTAAAAATCTCCGCTCTGACTCTTGCGCCGATAGTGGTGATCCGTTTCGTTTATTTTATTCCGCCGGTTCGGCGATGTGCACCGCCTTAAGCTGACGAAAATCTCCGTTGTAATCCAGCCCGTATCCTATGACAAATTCGTCTGGTATGGTAAATCCTGTATATTTCACCTCGACCGGCTGGGTGCGGCGCTCGACCTTGTCAAGCAGTACGCATATCTCCAGCGACTCTGGACTTCTTTCTTTGAGCAGCTTGCTCATGTAGGAGAGCGAAAGCCCCGTGTCAAGGATGTCTTCAACGATTATAACGTGCTTTCCCTGTATATCCGTGTTCAGGTCCTTCTGTATCTTTACGACTCCGCTGCTCTTCGTCGAAGCGCCGTAGGAGGAGATCGCAAGGAAATCCAGCTGGACGTCGACTTCAGGGCCTATCTCGCGCACAAGGTCCGCGAAAAAGACCACCGCGCCCTTCAAAACGCAGACGCATATCACTCTCTTGCCCGCGTAGTCCCTGCGGATACGTTCGCCGAGTTCTTTTACCTTTTCCCTCAGCTTTTCTTCGGAAATCAAAACTCTTCCTATTCTATATTCCAAAACGACGCACTCCCTTTGCGTTATTTTTTCAGACTGCAAACAATGTAAAATAATATCATATTTAGCATTATCTCGCCCACCATGGGAGCGATAAATCGCAGGTATTTTTGCCAGTTTTTTTATTTTTTTCAATATCCGCGCGATGGAGCCATCCCATAGCCCGCGCGGAGTAACATATTTCAATATCCTTCGCCCACTGGAAACGCCAAAAGCCGCCGGCGCGTATGAGGCCCACTAAATTTTCCGTCCGCGCGCGCGAAAGAGTCGGAAGCGAAAGCGCCGCTCCCTGAACGCGCAGCATCTCAGAAAGAGCGAGGTCCGAAAGCGCGGCAAACTCGCGCACCTTCCACGCGGCGACGGCGGGCGGCATATCGACGCGGATCTGCGCTATCCGTTCGCGCGCCGCGCTCTCTTTTTCCGCGGCCTCCGCTTCGGCCTGCCTCGCAAGCCCCAGCATCACGCCCTCAAAGCCGCCGTTCATGTTCTCCTTTATCCACGGGATAAGGATGTTCCGAACTTTATTGCGCATGTAATCCGACTGGTCGTTCGTATAATCGTCGCGCCACGCGACTTTGTTTTCCGAAAGCAGCGCCCGCAGCTCGGCGCGAGTAAAATCTATCACGGGGCGCACGACGCAGCCGCGCCGTTCCGGTATGCCGCGAAGCCCGGCAAGCCCCGTTCCGCGCGCGAGGTTTATTAGCTGCGTCTCAACGACGTCGTCCGCATTGTGCCCCACCGCGATGAACGAAAGGCCGCGGCTTTTCGCCGTCTCTTGAAAATGTTCGTAGCGCGCCCTGCGCCCCGCCATCTCAAAGGACTCTCCGCGAAGCGCGCAGGCGTGCACGTCCACCACCTTTACGGCATACTCCACGCCCCATCCAGCGCAGAGCTCGCGTGTAAAAGAGGCGTCCTCGTGCGACGCTCCCTCTCTGGTGCAGTGGTCAAGGTGCGCAGCAACTACGCGCCCCTTGAAAAATTGCTTCATAAGCCACAGCATGGCTACGGAATCTCCGCCGCCCGAGAGCGCGCAGACTATGCCGGGAGCCGCCTCCCAGCCCTGACGCCGCGCCGCTTTAAGGAATTTAGCGCGAAGGTCCATCGTCCTCTTTGGCCTGCGCTTCGCCGAACTGACAGTACTTACGGAGCGAACAGCGCGCGCAGTCCGGTTTTCTCGCGCTGCATATACCGCGGCCGTGCTCCAAAAAATTCAAATGGCTGCCGCGGAAACGGTCGGCTGGAAGCTCCGCTTCAAGCTTCGCCTGTATCTTGTCCGGCGCGTTCTTTTCATCAGCCCAGCCAAACCTTTTGCTGAGCCTCGTTATATGAGTGTCTACCGGAAAACCGGCCATCCCCAGGTCGAAACACTCCACGATAGCGGAGGTCTTCGGCCCCACTCCGGGCAGCGAGGTAAGGTACTCCCTCACCTGCGGCTGAGTCCACCCGCGCAGCTCCTTCAGGGAATACTCGCCAAAACGCCGCTTCACGGCGGCAAGTATCTGCTGTATGTGAGGCGGCTTCGACTGGCTCATGCCGGCAATGCGGAGCACCTCTTTCAGCTCGTCAAGGTCCGCCGCCGCGACCTCCTCCCACGAGGAGTAGCGGCTCTTCATGTTCGCAAAGGCCTTGTCGCGCAGCTTGTCGTTGGTATTCTGCGAGAGTATCGTCAGAATGAGGTCGTCAAGCGGCTCCTCGAAATAAAAATCCGAAGGCGGGCGCTTTTCGTTGCCGTAAAGCGCCTCCAACTCGTCTAAGATCTCCTTCGCGCACCGTATCTCGGCCATTACTTGCCAGCCTCGTCCTCTGCCGGCGCAGCGCCCTCTTTTTTAACGGAGGCGGGCCTTTTGGCGCTCTGTTTTCTCTTTTTCGGCGGGTCAACCCTGTCGCTCATCTCTTTTTTATAGCGGAACGAACGCTCGACCCAGCCTTCAAGCGCGGCCATGACGCGGCCGTGAATGCTTTTTTTGGGATAGAGGCCGTCCTTGTCGGGGACGCCCGCCGGAACTCCGGTCAGTATCTCTATGCCCTCGTCTATCGTGGCAACGCTCCATATATGGAACTTGCCCTTCTTCACGGCGTCCGCCACCTCGTGGCAGAGCATCAGATGCTGCTCGTTCTGCACCGGTATCATCACGCCCTGTTTGCCGGTAAGCCCGCGCGCCTTGCAGTAGCGGAAGAAGCCCTCTATTTTTTCGTTGACGCCGCCTATCGGCTGTATGCGTCCCATCTGGTCAACGGAGCCGGTGACGGCTATAGCCTGATTGACAGGGGCCTCCGCGATGGCCGAAAGCAGACAGTAAAGCTCTGTAGAAGAGGCGCTGTCGCCCTCGATGCCGCCGTATATCTGCTCAAAAGCTATCCTTGCGCTTATCGAGATAGGATATTTTTTGGCGTACATCTTGCCCATATAGCTTGAAAGCGTCATAAGCCCCTTGTTGTGTATCGGGCCTGTCATGCTAGCCTCGCGTTCAATATTTATCACGCCGTCGTTTCCCATAAAGACGTTGGCCGTGATGCGCACCGGCGAGCCAAACGAATGGTCTATCAGCTGCGACACGGTGAGGCCGTTTATCTGCCCTACGGCCGTCCCCTCCGTCTCTATCTTGATGACGCCGTTTTTATACTCTTCAAGCACCTTCTCCTCCCACATGTCGGAGCGGAAAAGCTTTTCATAAAGCGCGCGCTGCACGTGGTCAATGCCTACGAACCGTTTGTTCTCCGCCTTCGCGAAGACCGTAGACTCCACAAGAAGCTCCGTGATACGGTCGAGCTGCGTCGAAAGTTTGTTGCGGTCGTCCGCTAGGCGTGAGGCCCATTCCACGACCTCCCCCACAGCCGCCGCCGTGAAATTGACATGACCCTCAGTCTCAGCGAAGCCCGCCACGAACTGCGCCAGCTGGAACTCGGACTGCGGCGTCCTCGGCATCTCGGAATCAAACTCAGCCTTTATCTTAAAGACCTTCTGGAACTCCGGGTCATAGAGATTGAGCAGATAATAGAGGTACGGAGTGCCGACGATGACGACCTTCATATCTATAGGGATAGGCTCCGGACGCAGCGACGAGACTGGGATATAGCCCAGCTGCTCGCCGAGGTTCTCTATCGAAAGCTCGCGGTAGCGCATGACGCGCTTTAGGACGTCCCACGACATGAACTGGCGCAGCAGCTCGTCCGCGTCAAGCAGCAGAAAGCCGCCGCCCGCCCTGTGCATAGAGCCGGGCGTTATGCGCCTGAAATCGGTGTAGAGATTGCCCTGCTTATTTTCGTAATCCACCTTGCCAACAAGGTTGTAATAGATAGGGTTCGTCTCATAAATGACTGGCGCGCCGCCCTTGGGGTCGTTTGAAACGAAGGCGTTCACCTCATACCGTGAGAAATCCACCTCCGCCGCGTCGTCGCGCACCGAAGCCAAGAAAATGTTGAAATTCGCCGTTATATCGTCGGAAAAAGAGTCAAGCCAGCGGCCAAGCTTTTCGTTCGGCTGATACTTCGCGCGCAGCTCGGTAAGTGTCGGAGTGATGGCCGCTCGGCATATCTGCCCTTCAAGCTCTTTTATCTTCTCTTTGAGGTCCTTTTCGCTCTCGCGTATCTGGCGGAGCTTCTCCAGCGTCTTCTGCGAGATCTCCTCGGATATTTTCTGAAGACGCTCCTGTTCAGCCTCGGGCAGTTTTTCAAACTCTTCCTGCTGCATCTCACGCTTTACGGGCGGCAGCTCCTTAGGCTCACAGGCGCCGTCGGCATCAGCCTCGCCGCCCTCACAGCCCTCGTGCTCCGGCTCCGGCAGCGGAGGCGCCATGATAAGAGGCAGATTCACAAAGCCCTGCGGCGTGCGCTTGATGGCGAAATCTCTTGACTCCGCCCATTTGCGCAGATCCTCCATCACGGAGTTGACCTCCTCCTGGAAGCCCTTCACAAGCTGCGCCTTGTTATCTTCAAATTCGTTGTTGTCAAAAGCCTTTGAAAGCGCCGTCTTCAGATCCTCAACGGCGTCCTCCGCGTCCTTTGAAAGCTCGCGGCCCTTGCCGGCCGGCAAGTTTATGGCAAGCGGCACGCCCGGGTCGGAAAAATTATAGACATATACCCAGTCGTCCGGCGCAGGCATCTTGGCCGCCGCAGTCTTCAGCTCTTCCATCGCGTACGCAGTGCGCCCGCACCCCGGCTCGCCTACAATAAAAATATTGTATCCCTTGCTCTGCACAGAGAGGCCGAAATTAACGGAGCGAACGGCGCGTTCCTGCCCGACAAGCCCCGCCAGCTTTTCAAGCCCCTTCGTGGTCTTGAATCCAAGCGCCTCAAGGTCGGCTGAACGCCGTACCTGCTCGGCGGTAAGTTTTTTATCTTTAATGAGAGACATCTGTTCCTCCTGCATCCTAATCAAATTTATCAGAATGACCAGTTCGTGGCGTTCGGAAACGTTAAGAATAGTCAAAAATAAATTATAACATATATTGAAAATATTTTGTATAAATTTTAAGGCGCGTCAGAAGAGAAATTGACAAAAAATTATCAGGCCGCACGGACAACGGCAAGAGGCGTCGGACAAAAAAAGAACGCCTCATGCCGCCGCCGCGTTCTATGCGGGAGCCGGCGGCGGCGTATTTGATTTTAAAGCGCCCCCCGCGCGCTGCTCTGCGGGGAGACGCTTTTTTCTTTTATCGTTGGCTTGGGGCTATTGTTTATTTACCGCTTTATTTTCCTTGCGCGCATCGCAGCCGCCGCCAAAGCCAGCATCGCAAGGCCCCCGGCTCCGGCTGAACAGCCGTTTGAGCTGCCTCTTTCAGGCGCGGGCGCGGGCGGCGTCGGCGGGTCTATGGACGGTTCCGGCGGGTCTATGGGCGGCTCCGACGGCCCGGGCCGAACGGTAAGACGCGCCGTCACCTCGGCGTTGTAGTTTTTTGCTCCATTTGCGACGAGGGCGGATATTTTGACGTCCGCGCTGCCTGCACTTGTGCCGGTGACCCGCGCCGTCATTACGTCGCCGCTTCTCTCAAAGGCTCCTATCGTTGCTATATCGGGTGAGACGACCGCGCTCAGTTCGGCGCTTGTGCCTGGGCAGATGCGCACCGTCACGCTCGCTGTGGTCTTTACAGCGGCCTTGAGGTCGTAATTATCCAGCAGAAGGGTCGTAACGGGAGTGTCGGCAGCGGTGAAGGAGACGACGTTATATGATTCGCCATCATTCTCTTCTCCGCAAGCAGGCAGACCAGTTTGGTCGAGCCAGCCGCAATTTATCAGCTTGCCATTGCTCTTGCCAGCCACGCCGCCGACAACACTAGGGTCACCAATGACGCTGCCGACGACGCTGCCGGTCATCGCACTGTTGGCAACAGTGTCGACGTTGCCGCTGTTATGGCCTACCACTCCGCCGGCGCGATGGCCGCCGGCGACGCTGCCATTCATCGCGCAGTTGGTAACCGTTCCCGTGCCGCCGTTATAACCCACTACGCCGCCGGTAGCCCCCTGGTCGTAGGCTCCTTGTTGTTGGAAGACGCTGCCGTCGTCGGTAACGCTGCCGGTCATCGAGCAGTTGGTAACGGTGCCTGCATCATTATAGCTCGTCACACCGCCGACATATTCTTTGGTGCAGGTAACGGTGCCGGTCATCGAACAGTTGGTGATCTTCGCGCCGAGTTCGCTCTGCCCAACCACGCCGCCGACTAAACTCTCGCTGGCGACGCAGCCTGAAAGACGAAGGTTTTTTACCACGGCGGAGCTTCTGATAATTGCGAAGAGACCCTCACGATCAGATTTATCCTTGATATAGAGGCCCGTTACCGCGTGTCCGCCGCCGTCGAAAATCCCCTTGAAGCGCTTATTATCATCGGCTATGCCTATCGCGGTCCATTCGCGCGCGCTGAGGTCTATGTCCTTCGAGAGGGTTATCGTGTCGCCCTTGAAGTCGTCCGAGCCGGAGTTTACAAGCGCGGCCACGCCCGCGAACTGCTCCGCCGTCGTGATGGTGAAGGCGGTTTTATTCTCATCGTACCATGATATATCCGCGGAGGCGGCCCAGTTTTCCGTAGGCGCGGCGACGACCTTGACTTTGCAGGTCGCTAAGAGGTCGCCTGATTCTACGGTTATGGTTGCTGCGCCCGGCGCAATCGCCGTGATGTCGCCTGATTTTACTGCAACGATATTATTGTTAGATGATTCCCATTTCAGTTCTTCGCCCTTGGGAAAGGCCGTCACTGTCAGCCGCATCGTCTGGGCATCCGCAGATATGACAACGCCGTTTGCTTTGCGCTCCGCGAAGATCGTCACTTCACTGGGCGCCACCACAAATTTGGGGGCGTTCTGCGCCGCGAAAGAACGCATCATTATAAACGGGGTAAACGAGATGGCGGCAATAAGCGCCGCAAGCACAAAAATATTTAGTCGTTTGCCACCCCCCATATTATGCGCTAAAGCTGCGGGCGCCTTTGATAACTTTGACTGTGCGCTCCTGATGTATTCGCTCATCGTTTTCCCTCCGATCTCTTGAATGTTCATGATTTCAAAACCCAATGCACGCAGCGCCGCCGCGCGCCTGCGTATTTTAGATGAGAAGATTGTAGTGTATTTCAGGAAAATGCACAACAAAAAACGCAAATAAAAAGGCAAAGCGCTGGACTCAGCTTAAAATCTTTACGAAAAGAGGCGCACCCGCCGACCCTGACGTAACCGCCATCCACCCAGCCCAAAATAAACCCCTCATTCCGGCTCTCTGACCGCCGCACAAAATCATTGCGTCAAAACGAAACGTCCCCCCCACGTATTTCTCTGCGAGGGGACGCCTTATCTATCTTATCAGTTGTTCACTGCTATAGTTTTCTTCCGCACTAAAATTAAAAAATCACGAACACATATAAAAACGCCCTCGCGTTACACGCGCTTAGCGCTGCAAGGATAAGGCTGGGCCTAGAAAACCTGAAATAAAATCTATTTAGTACCCGGCATCAACAAATATGGCAAGATTTCCCATAATCATCACTCCTCAAAAAAAGAGGGAAGGAATTGCCTAAAGCAACTGCTTCCCCCATAGTATTAGTGGCATCTTTGGGATGCCGATAGAACTTCGTAGTGAACTTATTTTATATAAATTTTAGTAAGTGTCAACAGTGTTATCGGTCTGCGATAATGTCGGCGATGATCGCGCGGTACAAAAAAAGACAGAGCTTGCGCTCTGCCTTTATAGTCGATTTCTTTTATAATTTAAAATATAAAGAAATACAGCGGGTTATATTTTCTCGACGTCAGAAGCCTGGGGGCCCTTGCTTCCCTGGGTGATCTCGAAGCTGACCTTCTGACCCTCATCGAGTGTCTTGAAGCCGTCTCCCTGGATCGCGCTGAAGTGCACGAAGACGTCATTACCCTCGTCTGTAGTGATAAATCCGTAACCCTTCGTCGCGTTGAACCATTTTACTGTACCGTTGCTTTTCAAAGTGTTGCCTCCCAACAGGAAATTATTGTCATCGCTTTTGACGACTACATAACCTTATACTTTAATGGTGGTCTTGTCAAGGTGATTTACTCAATTTTCAGCTAAATTTATGATATATCTTGAAATGAAATTTTATTATCGCTCTCCTCTTTCAGCAATTAACTAAACTGTGACGCAGGCGCAGGAATCTTTTACGTTTAAGCATATTCCCTTTGAGAAAATCCGTAAAAACTATATTTTGTAAATTAGCGTTATAGGCTATTGTCTGATAATAATTGATGTATTATAATATCACCGTTATGTCAGTAATGGTTAAAACAATTTCCTCGGGAGGGGATATCAAGATGGATATGAATAAACTTACCCAAAAATCACAGGAAGCCTTTTATGAAGCGCAAAATATCGCCGTTCGCCACGGCCATCAGGAGGTGGACGCGGAAAATCTTGCGCTCGCTCTGATCGTTCAGGAAAACGGCCTTATCCCGCGCCTGCTGGACAAGATGGGGATACAGGTGGCGAATCTGACCGCCGCTATTGAAAATGAGCTGAACAAAAAGCCGCGCGTCTCTGGCGCGGGGCAGGAGAGCGGAAAAATTTACGTTTCGCAGCGCCTATCAAAGATATTGGTCAAGGCGGAGGACGAGGCGAACGGACTGAAGGACGATTATATCTCGGTCGAGCATCTTTTTCTCGCTTTGCTTTATGAGACGAAGGGAACGCCGCTAGGGAAGGTCTTTGAGACTTTCGGCATTACGGCGGACAAGTTCCTAAAGACGCTCTCTGAGGTGCGCGGCAATCAGCGCGTGACGAGCGACAATCCTGAGGAAAAGTACGACGCGCTTGAAAAATATGGGCGCGACCTCGTTAAGGCGGCGCGCGACAATAAGCTTGACCCCGTTATCGGCCGCGACGAGGAGATCCGCCGCACCGTCCGTATCCTGAGCCGCAAGACCAAGAACAACCCCGTGCTTATAGGCGAGCCCGGCGTCGGCAAGACGGCTATCGCGGAGGGGCTTGCTATGCGCATCATGCGCGGCGACGTGCCGGAGAATTTAAAGGACCACATTATTTTCGCGCTGGACATGGGTTCGCTGATTGCGGGCGCGAAGTTCCGCGGCGAGTTCGAGGAACGGCTCAAAGCTGTGCTGGATGAGGTGAAGAAGAGCGACGGACGCATCATCCTATTTATAGACGAGCTGCACACTATTGTCGGCGCGGGCAAGACGGACGGCGCGATGGACGCCGGCAATATGCTAAAGCCGCTTCTTGCGCGGGGCGAGCTGCACTGTATCGGCGCTACGACGCTTGAGGAGTACCGCCAGTATATTGAAAAGGACGCGGCTCTTGAAAGGCGTTTCCAGCCGGTGATCGTCGACCCGCCGAGCGTTGAGGACACCATCTCTATTCTGCGCGGGCTGAAGGAGCGTTTCCAGGTCCATCACGGGGTGCGCATCAAAGACAGCGCGCTTGTGGCGGCCTCTGTGCTGTCGAACCGTTATATATCAGACAGGTTCCTGCCGGACAAGGCTATCGACCTTATAGACGAAGCCTGCGCCATGATCCGCACAGATATAGATTCTCTCCCGGCGGAGCTTGACACTGTGAACCGCCGCGTGATGCAGTTGGAGATAGAGGAGGCGGCGCTGAAGCTCGAAAAGGACAAGGGCAGCCGCGAGAGGCTGGACCTTCTGCGCAAGGAGCTTGCGGACGAAAAGGAAAAGGCGAACACTCTGCGCGCGCAGTATGACGTTGAGAAGGAAAATATTACAAAGATACGCTCTATGCGCGAGGAGATAGAAAACGTCCGCCGTCAGGTGGACGAGGCGGAGCGCCATTACGACCTGAACCTCGCCGCTCAGCTGCGCTACGGCACGCTGAACAAGCTTGAGGAGGATCTCAAAATAGAGGAACAAAACCTGGAGGGCATAGAAGATACCGGCCCGAAGCTGCTGCGCGAAGAGGTTACGGAGGACGAGATAGCCGAGATAGTTGCTAAATGGACGGGGATACCCGTTACGCGGCTCATCGAGGGCGAGCGCGAAAAACTGCTGCATCTGGACAGCATACTTCACGAGCGCGTGGTGGGACAGAACGAGGCGGTCACGCTTGTGGCGGACGCGGTGCTGCGCGCGCGCTCCGGCATAAAAGACCCGAAGCGCCCTATTGGCTCTTTCATTTTCCTTGGCCCGACGGGGGTCGGCAAGACGGAGCTTGCGCGCGCCCTGGCCGAGGCACTCTTTGACTCTGAGGACAATATGGTGCGCATAGACATGTCCGAATACATGGAGAAGCACACAGTGTCACGACTGGTCGGCGCGCCTCCCGGATATATCGGATATGAGGAGGGCGGACAGCTCACCGAGGCGGTGCGCAGACACCCCTATTCGGTGGTGCTTTTTGACGAGATAGAAAAGGCTCACCCCGACGTCTTCAACATCATGCTCCAAATACTGGACGACGGGCGCGTCACCGACAGTCACGGGCGGCTTGTCAGTTTTAAAAATACTGTGATAATCATGACCAGCAACATCGGCGCACAGGTGCTGATAGACGGCATGGACGAGCGCGGCGAGCTGTCTGAGGGCGCGGTGGGCGACGTGATGGCGCTGATGCGCACAAAGTTCCGTCCTGAGTTCTTAAACCGCGTGGACGAGATGATCTGCTTCAAGCCGCTGACGCTCGCCGACATCCGCGAGATCGTGCGCCTCATCCTGCGGCAGCTTGAACTGCGCCTGCACGAACGAAATATCACGCTGGAACTGACGGACGCGGCGCTTGATATATGTGCGCGCAACGGCTACGACCCCATCTACGGCGCGCGCCCGCTGAAACGCTACGTGCAGAAGGCGCTCGAGACGGACATCGCAAGGGCCATCATAGCGGGAGATATACGCGACGGAGGCACTATCCGCGTGGTGGATAAGGACGACCATATAGAGATGCATTTCCACAATCCGGAGCCAGCGGCAAAAGAATAACGGCCCGAAATAAGCTATAATATGATTAGCCGGGCGCGTAATACCCGGCTAATTGATTGTAACAACGCAAAATAAAAAATACGGCGCGCACGCGCCAGCAGAACCGGGAGGATTTTCTATGGCTGAAAAAATGGAATTTCAAAGCGAAGCGAAACAAGTTCTGGAGTTGATGATCAACTCCGTATACTCGAACCCCGATATATTTGTCAGAGAGCTGGTCTCCAACGCCTCCGACGCAATAGACAAGCTGCGCATCGAGAGCCTGAGCAACCCAGAGCTTGCGGAGTTTGCGAAGAACGGCCGCGTCGACATCACTATCGACAAGAAGGCGGGCACGCTCACCTTTGCGGACAACGGAATAGGAATGGACCGCGACGACCTCGTGTCGTATCTCGGCACTATCGCCCGCAGCGGCACGGGAGAGTTCATACGTGCTATGCAGGAGGCGAAGAACGGCATAAACAGCGACCTCATCGGGCAGTTCGGCGTGGGCTTCTACTCCAGCTTCATCGCGGCAGACAAAGTCACCGTTGAGACGCTGAAAGCCGGCTCCGACAAGAGCTGGAAGTGGGAGTCGACCGGCGACGGCACTTATAGCATAGACGCGGGCGACAGAAAGAGCTGCGGAAGCTCTATAACGCTGCACATGAAGGCAAGCGCCGCCTCCATGGACGAACACGACATCACGAAGGATTATCTCTCCGAGTGGACGCTGCGCAGCATCATCAAGGAATATTCCGACTTCGTCATCTATCCTATATATGTGGAGGAGACAGCTGAAGAGAAGAAGGAAGATCATAAAGAAGAACCGGTCAACTCGATGAAGGCGCTCTGGACGCGCCCGCAGAACGACATCAGCGACGAAGAGTTCAACGACTTCTACCGCCATATCTCCCACGACTGGGAGAACCCGATGAAGCACATCTACTACAAGGCCGAGGGCGCAAGCGAATTTCGCTCGCTGCTTTTCATCCCGTCCCACCCGCCGATGGATCTCTTCTATCAGGACGGCAGACA
Organism: Cloacibacillus sp.; assembly: GCA_036655895.1. NCBI lineage: Bacteria > Thermotogati > Synergistota > Synergistia > Synergistales > Synergistaceae > Cloacibacillus > Cloacibacillus sp. The sequence goes on from JAVVPF010000003.1 coordinate 60,546, forward strand.
CGGCGTGCAGCTCTACATCCGCCGCGTGTTCATAATGAACGACTGCAAGGATCTCATCCCCGAGTATCTGCGCTTCATCAAGGGCGTGGTGGACTCTGAGGACCTTTCGCTGAACGTCTCGCGCGAGATGCTTCAGCAGGACCGCCAGACGGCCCAGATAAAGAGCAGCCTCACCAAAAAGGTGCTGGACACCCTGCGCCAGATGCGGAAGGATATGCCGGAGGATTACAATAAATTCTGGCAGGCCTTCGGAGTGGCGCTCAAAGAGGGGATAATCTCCGACCTGCGCCACCGCGAGGAGATCATGAAGCTCTGCATCTTCAACACCTCAAACGAAGACAAGACCTCTCTTGAGGACTACGTCATCAACATGCCCGCCGGGCAGGACAAGATATACTATCTGGCCGGCTCTTCGCTGAAGAACCTGCTCAACTCGCCGAAGCTGGAGGCCTTTAAGAAAAAGGGCATCACTGTGCTGCTTATGGGCGACCCCGTGGACGAGATATGGGTCAACAACGCGAGAAAGTTCGATAAATACGACTTCGTCTCCGCGGCGGCCGAAAACCTGATGCTGCCGGAGGGCGAAACGAAAGAGACGACAGACTCCGATGTGGAAAAAAGCGGCCTTGCGAAGAAACTGAAAGAGGCGCTTGGGAACCTCGTCGAAGAGGTCAAGGTCTCCGACCGTCTCGTGGACTCGCCGGTCTGCTTCGTGCAGAAGGGCGAGGAGATATCTCCGCAGATGAGGAACTTCTTCAAGTCGATGGGACAGGAAGTGCCCGAAGAAAAGCGCGTGATGGAAATAAACCCGGAGAACCCGCTCATCAAAAAGATAGCAGAAGCCGCTGAAAAACCGGACTTCAAAGCCGAAGAATGGTCGAACGTGCTGATGGGCCTAGCCTCGATAGCCGACGGAGAACCAGTGGCCGACGGCAAGAAGTTCACGCAGCTGCTGACCAAACTGCTGGATAAGAGCGAGCAGTAAGCTGTAAAACTGATATTAAAAGTCCCGGAGGTCTGCAACAGACCTTCGGGACTTTTGTATTTTTAATGTGCGGCGGGGCCGGTGTTACGCGGTTTCCGCGTGAGCGCGCATGCATTCCCCGCGCTCGCATTCGAGGGGGCCTATGGCCTCTGCAAGCCACGCTTTGGCGGGGTGTTCGCCTGTGCCAAGCCATGTGGCGGTGTGGAGATGGAGGCATTTTGCGCCGCATAGCGCCTCTTTCCAGTTTATGCCGCCAACGCCTGTATCGGTGAGCACCGACAGTATGGCGTTTCCTTTCTTTTGCGCGGCCTCGCGCTGCTGCGGCGTCAGAAGCGACATTCTAAGAGCGGCGTAGGCATGGTGCATCGCACGCGCCGCCTCCGGCGCGTCGGCAAAGATTTTTTCAAGTTCTGATATTTTCTGCGCCGATTCAAGGCCGCCGCACCTGCGGTTCAGGTAAGGGCAGGTGAGCCAGAAGATGGTGGGAAACGGACTGCCGTCACGCGAGAGCGGAGACGACACTATCACTTGCGGCGCTCCGTGGGAGCACCTGCGCGCCACCCAAAGCACCTCCGCCGCGTCCGTCTTTCTTCCGCGCCGCTGTATTTTTAAAAGTTCGAGGTCTGAGTCGGTGAGGACGCTCCAAAAGGCCGGAGGAGAAAACTCTTCCGGCCTTTCCTGCGCGTTTTCGCGTTTCAATTTATTTCTTTCCGGCGGCGCTGTTGCCTGTACGGCGCTTCGTACCGCGCGGGTCTTTGCATTTGCTGTTCAGGTCGGCGATCTTTTCGTCGCTGAACTTCATAAAGTTGGTCAGCTTCTTTTCGAAATCTTCCTCGCGGTGAACAGGCGGGCGGACCTCTTTCATTTGCAGAGCCTTAACTGAAAGGTCTATGCGGCCTTTGTCGTCTATCTTGATGACTTTGGCCGTGATCTTTTTGCCCTGCTCGAGCACGTCTTCTACCTTTTTTACATAATTATGCGACAGTTCGGAAATATGAACCATTGCCTTCTGGCCTGATTCAAGCCTTATAAACGCGCCGTATGGCGCTACATGTTCAACTGTTCCGCTCACTGTTTCGCCCACGCTAACCATGGGCGCCGCCGCAGCTGCCTTCTCTGCCATCTGTGGTTTCTGACCTCCAAAAAGTGTTTAGAAAGACTATTATTATCTTTCACGCCTCAAAAGGCTGTAAATTATATTTTACCATAAATAAATCATTTGGTAATCTGAGGAAATAGCGTTATTTCAAAGCTCTTTGTATAGCCTCGTCTACCCTCTCGGACTGGAACGGCTTGATGAAGAAGTCCGACGCTCCGGCGCGGATAGCTTCGATGACCTGATTCTGCTGGCTCATCGTGCTTACCATGACTATTTTCGCCTTAGGGTGTTCGGCTTTGATGGCTTTCATCGCCTCTATGCCGTCCATTTCGGGCATGGAGATGTCCAGCGTGACGACGTCAGGGAGGAGTTCGTTGTACATCCTGACCGCCTCTTTGCCGTTTTCAGCCTCGCCTATTACATCGTATCCGTCTCTTATGAGCATATCTTTCAGTATCACGCGCATATGTGTGGAATCTTCCGCTATCAGTATCGTTGCCTTCATCTCTGACGCTCCCTTCGCAGTTGTATGTCGGCTATTTCGAGGTTATCCCAAGCTCTTCGAGGAAGAGGGGGCTGAGCACTTTTATGTACGTCCCTTTCATTCCAAGGCTTCTGCTCTCTATTATACCAGCGCTGCCAAGTTTTCTAAGCGCATTTACGATGACGCTTCTCGTCACCCCTACGCGGTCTGCTACTTTGCTTGCGACGACTACGCCTTCGGGGCCGCCAAGGTCTTCTATGATGTGGCGGACGGACTCGACTTCGGAGTATGAGAGCGCGCGCATCGCCATCTGGACCACAAGGCGCTCGCGGCCTCTTTCTTCTATAGACTTGCCTCTGTCGTTTAGTATCTCAAGGCCGACGACCGTTGAAAGATATTCGGCGAGCACAAGGTCGCGCGTGTCGAACTGACAGCCGAAGCGCGCGAGTATGAGCGTGCCGAGGCGTTCGCCAGCGCCGTTGATGGGGACGATGAGCACGTGCTTGTTTGAGTAAGCGCAGGGCTGGTCTGCGTAGGCGCAGAGCCCGTGGTCTGTGTGGTTGAGTATAGATTCGTGGAACTGGTTGACTTTTTCGACGTAGGGCGACGGCATGGCTCCGTTTATCAATATCTCCGCCATTATCGGGCAGTCGTATTCGCTGATCCACGCGTATCCGAGGATGCGGCCCTCACGGTTGATTACGTAGACGTTGGCCGCGGAGAGATCTGACATAAGACGCGCGAGCTTCGGATAATCGGGCGTGCCGCGGTCTTTGCGCGCCTGCAGCACGCGGCTGACTACGCGTGTTTTTTCGAGCAGGTCCTGCATTGCGGACTGGTTGATTATTTTCGGGCGATTTTCGATAAGTTCCTTTGGTGTATCCATATATATGTGCCTCCCTGATTGAGTTTCCTGAACTTTTATTTTCTGCGTGCGTTAATCATCTTCAAGCGCCATCGGGTGCGCGTTTAAGTAGCTTTTTTTTACCTGATCGGTGGTTATCGTCAGGTATCTCTGCGTTGACGCTATGCTGTCGTGCCCCAGCAGCTCCTGCACTATTCGAAGCGGCGCTCCGTTTTCTAGCATGTGCGTCGCGCAGCAGTGACGAAGGACGTGCGGTGTCACTCCAAAGAGACCAACACGTTTGGCCGCCCTCATTACGATGCGGTCTACCGTGCGCACCGTGAGCCTCTCCACGCCGCTCTTTCCGGCGCAAAAGACTGGGGCTGCCTCGTCGGTGCAGGTGATGTCGCGCCACTCTTCAAGCAGCGCTTTCAGAGGAAAGCCCATCGGCACCATTCTTTCTTTGTCGCCCTTTCCCATGACGCGCAGCGTGCGCGTTTCAAGCTCTATCATATCCCAGTTGAGGCCGATAAGCTCGGAGATGCGTATGCCCGTGCCGTAGAGCGTCTCCAGGATGAGCCTGTCGCGGCGGAAGTTCTTCGTTCCGCTCTCTGGGCCATCTTGCAGCAGACGGTCTATCTGCGAGTACGGAAGGGCGCGCGCAAGGGCGGCGGGCTTTTTAGGGCCTTTCAGCCCAAGGGCCGGATCGCTTGTTAATTTGCCTGAGGCGCAGAGCCACGCGGTGAAGCCGCGCACAGCGGACAGCCTTCTGTTTGCGGAGGTCCGGGCCTCTCCTATGCCTAATATGCTGCTGACAAATATCCGAATGGAATTTATATCTATTCCGCTCACGTCGTTTATTCCCTGATTGGCGAGATAATCTTTAAAATGCATCAGGTCGATACGATAGTTTACCGTCGTATGTTCTGAACGGCGAAGCGAGCGTAAATAATCAATATAAAGATCAATTTCTTCCGAAATATTTTCCACCATAGTCGGTATTGTAACAGGAAAATTGTAAATATCAAGGGATATTTTTAGAAAATTCACAAGTAACTATACAATGCGCACTATTTACTGAGATAAAAAGCCCGCGGCTCATGCGCTCGCGGGCTTATCGGCGGTTGCGGTGAATTGTATTTTATTTTTGTTTAAAGAGCTCCGGCTGCGCTTCGATAAATTTTTCAAGCGCCTCCTGCGACCTTTGCGCGTAGGCTTCGCAGCGTTCGGTTCTTTTTCTTATTTTTTTGCCGGGGAGCCTCGGGAAGATGCCAAGGTTGACATTCATCGGCTGGAAGCTTTCAGGCAGCGCCGTCATCAGGTAGTTGAGCAGAGATCCGACGGCGGTCTCTTCCGGGAAGTCGGGCATCGGCTCGCCGCGCACGGCGCAGGCGGCGAATAATCCGGCGGCGAGGCCCATCGCGGTGCTTTCCATGTAGCCTTCGACGCCGGAGGCCTGCCCCGCTATGAAGAGCGCCCCGCGCTCCTTGAAGCGCAGGCTTTTATCGAGCACGCGCGGCGCGCAGACGAAGAGGTTTCTGTGCATGACGCCCTTTCGCACGAACTCGGCCTCCTTGAGCGCCGGTATCATTCTGAATACTCTCTCCTGCTCGCCCCATTTGAGGTTTGTCTGGAAGCCTACGATGTTGAAGAGCGTGCCCGCTTCATTGTCTTGGCGAAGCTGAACGACGGCGCACGGCGCACATCCTCCCGTCGCCGCCTCAAAGCCTACCGGGCGCAGCGGGCCGAAGAGCAGCGTTTTTTCGCCGCGCTTTGCTATTACCTCGACGGGGAGGCAGCCGTTGAAGTGGCGCATCTGCTCCTCTTCAAAGTCGTGGCGAGGGGCGGTCTGGGCGTTTACAAGCTCGCTCCAGAAGGCCGCGTATTCTTCCTCGTCCATCGGGCAGTTGATGTAGTCGCCCTCGGTTCCGTATCTGTTTGCGCGAAAGGCCTTCGTCATGTCTATGGTGCTTACGTCTACGATGGGCGCAACGGCGTCGTAAAAATATAAAAATTCTTCGCCGGTGAGACGTCCAAGCGCCGCGGCCATCGGTTCGCTGGTAAGCGGCCCAGTCGCTATTATGGCCGGCTCCTCCGGTATCTCGCGTAGTTCTTCGCGCACCACCTCGATGTTTGGGTGAGAGGCTATCTTTGAGTCTATAAGCCGCGCGAAAAGCTCCCTGTCGACGGCAAGGGCGTTTCCGGCGGGCACGCGAGATATTTGCGCGCAGTCGACGATGAGGCTGTTCATCCGCGCAAGCTCCGCCCTGAGTATGCCGGCGGTTGTGGTGGTTTTGTCGCCGCCAAGCGAATTGCTGCATACAAGTTCACCAAGCAGCGGCGTCTGATGCGCCGGCGTCATTTTGACGGGGCGCATCTCATAGAGGCGCACCTTTATGCCGCGTTCCGCAAGCTGCCACGCCGCTTCGGAGCCGGCCAGGCCGCCTCCCGCTATCGTTACAGGCTTACATGTCTGTGTCATTGGTTTCCGGCTCCTGCGCTTCTCCGCCCTCGGGCGCGCCCTCTTTTCCCGGCTTTTTCCACGATACGAAGTCGCATTCGGGGTATCTTTCGCAGCCGTAGAAGAAACGGCCCTTCATTTTGCCTTTTGTGGCGCGGCGGCGTATCAGCTCGCCTTCGCCGCATTTGGGGCATTTTATGCCGCTTTTCTTCACTATTTTTCTTGTGTATTTGCACTCGGGATAGCCGGTGCAGGCGATGAACTCACCAAAGCGGCCGCGTTTTACGATAAGCTCGTGCCCGCACTCGGTGCATTTCTCACCGATGAACTCAGGCTCCGGCCTCATGCTTTCACCGTGCGCGGAGACGTCTTCGACGACGGGCTTGAAGCTGCTCCAGAAGTCGCCCATGAGTTTTTTCCATTCGATGTCGCCGGACTCCACCTGGTCAAGCTCCTGCTCCATCTTCGCGGTGAAGCCTTCGTTCACTATGGAGGAGAAGTAGCGGACGAGGAAGCTGTTGACGAGCCTGCCAAGCTTTGTGGGGATAAGTTTTTTATCCTCTTCGCTCCGGTCTACGTAGCCGCGCACCGTGAGCGTCTCTATTATTGTGGCGTAGGTGGAGGGGCGTCCGATGCCCTTTTCTTCAAGCGCCTTGACAAGTCCCGCCTCTGTGTAGCGGGGCTGCGGCTGCGTGAATTTCTGTTCTTTATCTATGTTTGTAATGGAAAGTTCTTCGCCGTTTACCGCCGGCTCCATCGTCACGTCCTTTATCCCAAGAGGATAGACGCGGCCCCATCCGTCAAAGGCAACTACGGTGCCGCTCTGCTTCATCTGGTAGTCTGAGGCGGAGCAGATGAGGTTTGTGCGCGCAACGACGGCGTCCTTCATCTGGCTCGCTATGAAGCGGCTCCATATAAGCTCGTAAAGACGGTACTGCTCCGCCGTGAGAAAGGGTTTTATTGATTCGGGCGAAAGCGACGCGTCCGTTGCGCGTATCGCTTCGTGCGCGTCCTGCGCCTTGCCCTTTGGTATGTATTCGTTTGGCTTTTCGGGCAGATAGGCGTCGCCGAAGCTGCTTTTTATAAACGCGCGCGAGGCTTCAAGCGCCTCTGGCGCGAGGCGGAGGCTGTCTGTTCTCATGTAGGTGATGAGCCCGGTTGGGCCGCGGCCCGGGATGTCTATGCCTTCGTAGAGCGCCTGCGCTATGCGCATTGTGCGCTTGGGCGCAAAGCCGCAGCGGCGCGAGGCCTCCTGCTGCAATGTGCTGGTCTTAAACGGCGCGCCGGGCTGTTTTTTATTTTCCTTTGTGCTGAAGTCGTCGACGACAAGACGTCCGGCCCTTATCTCGGCCTCTATGCGCTTTGCCTCTTTTTCGTTCTGTATCTCAAATGGCTTGTTTTTATATTTTTCAACGCGGAGCCTGTAGGCGCGCTTTTTGTCTCCGCTTGCGGCGTCCACGTCCATGAGCCAGTATTCGTCCGGGATAAATCTCTCTATCTCTTCCTCGCGCTCGCAGACGATGCGCAGCGCAACGGACTGGACGCGGCCAGCGGAAAGCCCGCGCTGCACCTTGTACCAGAGCAGCGGGCTCAGCTCGTAGCCGACGAGCCTGTCTAGCACGCGGCGCGCCTGCTGCGCCTCGACCAGCTCCATGTTGATGGTGTCCGGTTCGGCTACGGCCGCCTTTACGCCGTGTTCCGTTATCTCGTGCATCCTGATGCGGCATTTGTCGTGCGTATCTATGTCAAGCAGCGCCGCAAGATGCCACGCTATCGCCTCACCCTCACGGTCGGGGTCGGAGGCGAGCAGCGTCTTTGCGCTGACGGCGGAGGCGCCTTTCAGCGTCTTGATGAGGTCAGCCTTGCCGCGCACCTGGATATATTCCGGCTCAAAATCGTGTTCGACGTCTATCGCCATTCGGCCTTTCGGCAGGTCGCGGACGTGGCCGACGCTTGCCAGCACCTTGTAGCCGCCGCCAAGTATTTTCTCCAGGGTCTTCGCCTTTGCCGGAGACTCGACGACGACGAGCGTCTTGTCTTCGTAGGGCGCGAATTTCTGCGCCTTTGCGCTTTTTTTCGCGGCCGGTTTTTTAGCGGCAGGCTTTTTTGCCGGTTTCTTTACAGCAGCGGCTTTTTCTTCCGCTGGGACTTCGGTTTCCGTAAGCGTCTTTGCCGCCTTGGTCGTTTTTGGTGTTTTTTTCGAAGCAGACTTGGCGCCCGCGGTTTTTTCTTCCGCGATCTCCGTCTTTTTCTTTTTAGGCGCGCTTTTTTTGGCTGCCGGCGCGGCCTTTTTTTTCGGAATTTTTTCTTCTATTTCATGGGGCGCCTGCTCTTTTGCCTGCGCTGTCTTCTTTTCAGTCATGCTGCACACACCTCTTTCTTACAAGCTGCTTTTAACGCTGTAGCGTCCCGGTGAGGACATATATATAAGGCCGTTTGCCGAGAGGATCGCCATCTCTTTTAAGATGCCGGCGGCGCTCATTTTAACGGCAAGAACCAGGTTGTCAATCGTCTGCGGCCCATTTTGGGATAAATATTCGATTATTTGCCGGCCTTCAGGCGATATTTTTGCAACGGACGCGCTCTGTGCCGCCTTTTTGACGCCGCTGTATTCTATGCCGCACGAGCTGAAAAAAACTTCGTCTGATATATAGGGGTAGGCGCCGTCGTAGATGAGCCGGTTCGTCCCCTGGGCGTTTTCGTCGTATATCTGTCCCGGGAGCGCCCACACTTCGACGCCCAGCTCTAGCGCAAGCCGCGCCGTTATCATTGAGCCGCTTTTTACCGGAGCCTCTACGACTATCAGCTTTTCGGAGAGCGCGGCCACTATCCTGTTTCGGCGCGGAAAGTGCCACGGCTCGCCGCTTGCACCCAATGGAAATTCTGAAACGAGCGCGCCATTTTGACAGATGACGTCGAATAATTTTTTATTTGAGGCGGGATAGGCAATGTCCACTCCGGTGCCAAGCACGGCGACGGAGCGGCCGCCGTTTTCACAGCAGGCTCCCTGCGCCGTGCCGTCGACGCCCCACGCGCCGCCGCTTACGACGGCTATGCCGCAGTCGGCGCAGGCGGCTCCTATCCTTGCCGCTGCCTCTTTGCCGTATCTTCCGGCCCTTCGTGTGCCTACGACGCCGACGCAGCGCAGAGAAAGCGCGTTTATGTCGCCCCTGACGTAAAGGATGGGCGGCATGTCGCTCAGGTTCGTAAGTTTTTCGGGGTAGCCGCAGCTTTCGGGGGTAAGGATGGCTGCGCCCATTTGAGAGGCGCGCTCGTATTCTCGTTCGGCCCAGTTTTCGGCCTCTAATTTTCTTACGGCGGCCACTAGCTGCGCGGAGAGCACGGAGAGTGCCGCGTCTATTTTTGACGGGCGCCAAAGTTCCGAGGGACCCGCGCCCAGATTCAAAAACTTTGCGGCTGACGAGATGTTTGCGTTTGCCTTGTTGAGCAGCAGGTACATTTTCAGACGTTCATCCATGCGAGCGCCTCCCCCTCTCTGTAGCTTACCGCCTCCGCTATGTGGGCAACGTCCACCTGTGCCGCGCCTTCAAGGTCCGCTATGGTGCGCGCGACGCGAAGGACGCGTGAGAGGCCGCGCCCCGAGAGGCTGACGCTTTTTAGCTGTTCCAGTATAAATTCGCGCACCTCTTTTTTCATGGCCGCGTTTTTGCGCAGAAATTTTTCCGGGATCTCCGAGTTGCACTGAAAGCCGAAGGAGGCCCAGCGCCGTTCTTGTATTTTTCTGGCCGCGGCGACGCGCGCCCGCACCGTCTCGCTCGTTTCCCCGCAGCTCCCGCTTACGGAGACGAGCTCTTCCGGCGTCAGTTTGGGCACTGGTATGTGAAGGTCTATCCTGTCAAGTATAGGGCCGGAGAGTTTTCTTCTGTAGCGCTCGATGGAGGTTGGCGAACAGATGCAGCGTTTTTCTTCGTCTCCCGCAAATCCGCATGGGCACGGGTTGCAGGCGGCGACTACCAGCACTTTCGCGGGGTAGACGACGCTTCCGGCTGCGCGGCTTACGGTGATTGAGCCGTCCTCAAGGGGCTGGCGCAGCGATTCTATAACGTCGCGCGAAAACTCGGGAAATTCATCGAGGAAGAGCACGCCGCGCGAGGCGAGGCTTATCTCTCCGGGGCGCAGGTTTTGGCCGCCGCCGCATATAGAGACGGTGCTTGCCGTGTGGTGTACGGAACGGAAGGGCCGCTCCCTGTTTACTTCAAAGTGAAGGCCCGCTGTGCTGCGCAGAAGAATGACCTCCATCAGCTCCGCGTCGGAAAGCGGCGGGAGGATGCCTTTCAGGGCGCGCGCAAGCAGCGTTTTGCCGGAGCCGGGAGAACCTACGAAAAGGATGTTGTGATGTCCGGCGGCCGCTATTTCAAGCGCGCGTTTTGCCGCGGCCTGCCCTTTTATTTCGGAAAAATCCGGGTCTGTGGCGGGCAGTTCGCAGCCTACGTCGCTGTGAGTTATCTTTTCAAGCTGTTTTTCTCCGCGTATGTGCGCAAATAGGCTTTGCAGGTCGGGCGCTTTCCACGCGGCGACGCCGTCTATCAAAGAAACTTCGTCTGCGTTTTCCGCAGCTACGAACAGTTCCATGCCGCTTTCTCTGGCAAGGAAGGCGGCAGGTACCGCTCCCCTGACGCCGCGAAGCCGTCCGTCGAGCGCAAGCTCTCCTATAAAAAGCGACGGCCTTTCCACCGATATATGGCCGGCGGCAGAAGCAAGCGCCGCCGCAATGGGCAGATCAAGCAGCGCGCCCTCCTTCGGGATATCGGCTGGGGCCAAATTTATCGCGATGCGCCCTTTAAGCGGCACGCCCGCCGCACGCAAAGCGGCGCGCACGCGTTCGCGAGCCTCCTTTACGGCGGTGTCCGCAAGCCCGACCACTGATATTGTAAAGAGGCCTCCGGTTATTTCGACTTCGACCTCGACAGCCACTCCTTTTACGCCGTGCAGCGTAAGACCGGAAATATTTTTCATATTATCGGCTCCGTTATGCTTTTGATGTATTCTATCTTGACGGGTTCGCCGTCTTCCGCGGTGACGCCCGCCGCGTCTATCCGGTAGGGCCCCGTGTAGTTATGCTCGTCTGCCCACATAGCGGCCGCTTTGATGAGCAGCCGCAGTTTGCGCGGGCCTATCGTATCTTCGGGCGCGGCTATTATGCCTGCGTTTCTTGTGCGCACCTCCGTAAAGACTATCTCGTCTTCGTCCCGCGCCACTATGTCTATTTCACAGTGCGACTCGCGCACGTTTCTTGCGATTATTTGATAGCCGTGTTCAAGCATGTACCGCGCCGCGGCCTCTTCTCCGCGTTCTCCTGTGACCAGATGGCGCGGTTTTGCCTTTTTATCAGTCTCCGTCACGCGCAGCCACGCCTTTGAAGGTGAGCCTGTGTATCGGCGACGGGCCGTACTGCGCGACGAGGCTCTTGTGGAGCGCGCTTGGATAGCCCTTGTGTTTTGAAAAAAGATACTGCGGGTATATATCGTCCATAGCCTCCATCACTCTGTCGCGCAGCACTTTAGCCACTATCGAGGCGGCAGCTATGACCGGCACTCTGTCGTCGCCTTTGACGACCGTCTTTTGCGGCAGAGCGAGCGCCGGGATGGTCATGTTGCCGTCCACCAAAACGAGCGAGACGCGGAGGCCGAGCCGTTCTATCGACCTTTTCATGCACCAGAGCGAGGCGCGCAGGATGTTAATTCTGTCTATCTTTGCGGAGGAGGCGGCCTGAGCGCGCCAGAGGACGCCAAGCTCATTCATTTTTTCAAAGAGCGCCTCTCTTTTTTTCGGGGTAAGTTTTTTTGAATCTTTCAGCCCCGCGTCCATCAGAGCAGAACGCTGGTCGTTTGTGAGCACCGCGGCGGCGGCTACGACGGGGCCGGCTATGGGGCCGCGTCCAGCTTCGTCTGTGCCGGCTATTATAAATGCGCCGGAAATATTTACAGCGACTCCCATAGCGGAGGGTCTTCCGGCCTCTCTAGGCTCATGCGTCCGAATTTGCCTGTGGCGAACGCGTCCAGGAACGTCCTGCCGGAACTTTCCATATCTACTATGCCGCCCGCGCCTAGCTTTCCAAGGCGGAGGCCGATAGCTTCAAGTATCTCAGCGGGGCTTCCCTCGGGCTTCACGCCCCACGCCGCCTCTATGCCGTCCCAGAGGCCTTTGTTTATTAAAAATTTTATGCAGTCCTTTGCGTGTTCTTCTAGGTTTCCGATGACCTGTCCGCGCGAAGAGCCTATCCATGAGATGAGCCGGTGCGCCCTCGCGTCGCTGTGCGGGTCGAGGATGCCGGGCGAGTCTACAAGCAGAAAGCCGAGCCCTTTGAACCACGATACGCCCTTTGTGACGCCGGGGATGCCGCCCACGCTTGCCGCTTTGCGCCCGACGAGCTGGTTTATCAGCATTGACTTGCCGACGTTCGGAGTACCGACTACGGCCATGCGAAGGTCGCGGAACGACGGCTTTTTTTCAAGCAGCACGCGCCGTATCTGCGTCAGGCCGCCCTTTCTCAGGTCGAGAGGCCACGCTGGGAGGCCGCCCTTTTTAAGATAGTCGGCCCATAACTTAGTCACTTTTTCATCTGCCAAGTCCGCCTTTGAGAGCACGACGAGCGTCTCTATCTTAGGCGCGAACAAAGAGAGCATCGGCGACGACGAAAGCCGCGGCGCGCGCGCGTCGCGCACCTCTATGAGCAGGTCTATGCTTTTGGCAAGCGCCTCAAGCTGGCGCTTGCCCTTTGCCATATGTCCCGGGTACCAGACTGTACGCGGCATACTATTTCAGCAATCCGATCCGATTTAGCGGCCAGTACCTGAAGACGGCGGGGCCGCGCAGGAAATTTTTAGGCACGAAGCCCCAGAAGCGTCCGTCCTGAGAGTTGGGCCGGTTGTCCCCCAGGCAGAAATAATTATCCTCCGGCACCGTGAGCGGCGCCATATTGTAGCTGTCTGTATTTTTTACATAAGGCTCGAAGGATTCTTTGTCGTTTATGTAGACGACGCCGTTTTTCATCTCGACCTTATCGCCGGGAAGGCCGATGACCCTCTTCACAAAGTCGCGCCTCGGATCTACCGGATATTTGAAGACGACGATGTCTCCGCGCTTTGGGTCTATCGTAGGAAGGCTGTACCAGAATTTGAGCACCAGCACGCGGTCGCCTATCTCAAGCGTCGGTATCATCGAACCGCTCGGTATCCAGAATGCCTGTATGACAAAGGTACGAAGTATCAGGGCAAGCACTACCGCCCATAAAACAGTTTCTATAGTTTCACGCCACCAAGGTTTGGCCATTGTTTTACCTCCAGAAGTTATAAACAGATATTGGTCTTTCTATCGCGCGCCCGCCGAACCGCAAAAATCTGATGCGAAAGGCGTACGCGCCGGTTGTTTTCTTAAAAGTTATTTTCTGCGAACGCGAATATTTTTACAACCGGTATTGTAACACATTTGCACCGGGTGATGAAAGCAAAGCGCCGCAGCATAAGGCTGCGCTTTCGCTAAAATTCAAATATCCCCACCACTGCTGTGTGGTCCGACGGACGTTCCATCGCGCGCAGCGAGCGTTCCACATGGACGCCTGTGCAGCACGATGAGGCGCTCTGCGTGCCAAGTATATGGTCTATGCGCCAGCCGATGTTTCTTGTAAGCGCGTCCTTGACGCGGTAGTCCCAAAAGGTGTATTCCCCCTCTTGGGGAAGGCGCTCGCGGAAGATGTCCACAAGCCCCCACTCCATCGCCTCTTTGAGCGCCGCCTTTACGTCCTCGTGGAAACAGACGTGGTCTTTTTTATTTTTGGGGTTGGCGACGTCGATGTCGGTCGGCGCGACGTTAAGGTCGCCCACCCAGACTACTTTGTCTTCTGGGCTGCATTTTGCTTCAAGCAGCGCGCGCACGCGCGCTATAAAGCGCAGCTTATACTGGTAGTCGGGATGGTCTATCTCTTTGCCCTGCGGGATGTAGGTGTTGAGCACCGTGACGTCGCCGAAGCGCACGAGCGCCACTCTTGCCTTTTCAGACTCCTCGCGCCCCTCTTCCGCCTCGCCAAGCCCGAAGGCCGCCTCATCCGCCTTTTCTTTGGAGATGACCGCGACGCCGTTGTAGCTCTTCATGCCGCAAAAGACGCAGTGGTATCCCCTCTCTTCAAAAAAGGCAAAGGGAAACTCCGCGTCTTGGCATTTTGTCTCCTGAAGGCATATAACGTCCGGAGCTCCTTCCGAAGAAAGCCAGATATCAAGTATCGGAAGACGGCTCTTGACTGAATTTACGTTGAATGTTGCGATTTTTATCCTCTGCATCGTCGCACCTCTTGTATATGTTATGGCAGCTATTATAAACCAGAACGATACAATATGAGCGACAGGACGTTAAAAATTACAGACGGCGCTAAAGGGCCTCCTCAAAGACATCCATCTCCGCTACCATCATCACGTTGCCTTCAAGCTTCGGCAGTATCGTATCGGCGTCGGAGAATTTCAGCGTGACGCGGTTGACTCCGCCGGGATTTTTTACGTCGACGCAGTTGCCGTTTATGCCAAGCAGCAGGCCGGCTATGGCGCTTGCCGTCGAGCCTGTGCCGCAGGAGAGCGTCATTTCCTCGACGCCGCGCTCGTAGGTCATGACGTCGAGCACTCCGTTTTCCAAAGGCACGGCGAAGTTGACGTTCGTTCCGTTTGGAAATAGGTCGAGCCTTTCACGTATGGCGCGCCCTAGCGGCGCGTAGTCCTGAAAGCCGCGGCTGCGTTTTTTTTCAAAGATGACGGCGTGCGGCACGCCTACAGTGAGGAAGGTGTAGTTGAAATCAAAACCTTCTATCGACGCCGCGGCGTCGACCACGGCGTCGGCAACAGAGACTGGCGCCAGGTCCAGCGCGGCACGGGAACCTGTGGCGCGTGCGTGGACCATGCCCCCTAACGTCTCAAAATCCATTTCGGAGGAGCTGACTATCCCGCGTTCAAAGGCAAAGCGCGCGATGCAGCGCGCACCGTTGCCGCACATCTCGCCTTCGGAGCCGTCCGAGTTGAAGAGGCGCATTTTGAAGTCCGCGCGCTGCGACCGTTCCGCGACCAGTACGCCGTCCGCGCCGAGCGCTTCGCGGCGGAGGCAGAGTCTGCGCGCCATCGTGGTCAGAGCATCTGTGCCGTAGCTCATATCCATATTGTCAATAACGAGAAAATCGTTTCCGTTGCCATTCATTTTAAAACATTTCAGCATTTGTCTCAGCTCTTTTCAGAGAGATAATTTTGCGCCGGTGTCATTTCCGGTCATCTTGCGCGCGGCGTGCGCGTGAGGATGGAGAAGCCGTCCGCGTCGCCGTCGCCTTCGTCGCCGCCGTCGTCGGGAAGCTCTTCTTCGTCGCCGGCCTCCGCCGCCTTTTCGTTTTCTTTTTCGGCTATTATCTGCGCGATCTCGTCCTCAATGACATCTTCTTCCGGGACGTTTGACTTCACTCTTATAAATTTGCGTAGCACGCCTTCTATATAATAGTTGGTGTCGGCTATGACGAGCGAGCCCTCTTTTACGCGCTCATCGCGTATCTCGCTGACGAAGCGGTCTTCAAGAAGGTCTTCTGGCGTAAAGGTCGGCTTTTTGTCCTTCTTCGGCTGGGCCGCGGCGCGCCCCGGCTCCGGCTTTTTGTTCTTGTCCGAGTCGTCTTTCAGATCTTTCGCATCCGAACTTTTTTGTTTTTCTTTCGCCGTTTCGGTCTTCGCCTTCTTTTTCTTCGCGTCTTTCTCCGGGCCGCTTATCTCGACGATTATCTGGTTGTTCGTCTCTTTCACGCTCAGCTCTTTCAGCAGTTCGGCGAAGGTGGAAACGGAACGTATGCCGGATAGCAGCGGCTCCTGCTGCGGTTCTTCTATGCCGCCGCCGCGCACGGTTATCTCGCAGAAGGCTATGGAGTTCTCCGGCACGGTAAGCCCAAAGCTTTTGACGACCGGCTGCTTGCGCCAGGGCCTGAAGGTGACGTCGACCTTAAGTTTGTCGCCCGGCCTGTAAAATTCTTTTTTATCTGTTATCTCTATTTTGTCGATAAACATGACGCGCGGCGTTTTTGTAAGTTCGACCTCTACCTCTACTCCGTAGGGGCTTATCTCTCTGAACGGGTTGAGCGACATGACCTTGCCCATGCCGTCAATTTCTTTCTGCATGGATTTTACGACGTCCTTGTCGGAATAGAAGATGTTGCGGCGCGTCCAGGCCGGGGTCAGGTTGCCTCCTGATATCGAATAGGAGATGAGCGCCGTTCCTTCCGTCTTCTGCGCCCACAGGCTGTCAACGAGGCCAAGAAGCCCGGTCGCTGCCACCTCTGGCCCTACGAACGGATCGGCTACGGTCTGGAAACGTTTTTGCGCCGTCTCTTTCGTGTCGATATTTTTGAAGCGCAGCGTGTACGATGAGGCGGCGGCAAGCTGCCCCAGCTCTCCGCCTATCGCCTGCGGCCTATCCTGTGTCACTAGCCCGGTTATTTTATTGAGGTATCCGAGCTTAAAGGAGCTTTCGACGCTTGGGATTATTTTTACAATATTGGCGTCCATCAGCGCGTATGCTACGCCGCCCTTATTGAACATCGGGTGGGCGAAGGCCAGAAATTTCCCGTCTTTGGATACGGCGGAGAGCGTTCCTATGCCGCCCGCAGTGAAGTCTCCCCACGCAAGGGCGGCTCCCATGGCGGCGCCCGGCTTCGGATCCCATTTGAGATCGACCGGTCCCGCCGCCTGCGCTGAGGCTCCCATAGGAGCCACTTTGACGCCGAGCTGCCTTCCCAGCCGCGCCGCCATTCTGTCGCTTATGCCGTCGACGGCAAGAGGCATCATCTTTTTCTCAAGTTTGTCGTCGGAGAGGCAGATAGTTTCATCAACGCTGAGAGCCTCGTCGTCCGAGAGGGCGAGCGTGTTTTTATCGCCGCTTTGTACAGGCGGCACGTCTTTTGAGGCTGGCGCCGCTGCGTCCGCGCTTGCGGGAAGCTCAGGCGCGGGCTTTGGAATGTCAAACCACGGGATTTTGTCGGGCCATTCCATTGCGCGCGTCATCTCCTCTATCGGCGTGACGAGGCCCAGGTTGTTGTCCGAGAAGGCCCAGCCGTATCCGATCGCGCCTATGAGTTTTCCGCCGATGTAGACGGGAGAGCCGCTCATGCCTGCCGCGATGCCGCCGTTTTGGCGCACATATTTATCGTCCACGCGGATGACGATGAGGTTTTTCGGGTCGGTCTTTCGCGGCACGACGCCTATTATCGTCACTTTGAACGAGCTTATCTTCGTGCCGGAGAGGACGGTTTTGGCATACCCCGTCATTCCCGGCTTCACCTGCGAAAGCGGCATGACCGGATCCTGCGGAACGAATCTCGGCGCGGCAAGCGCAACCTGCGCGAATAATATTATGGCCGCGGCGGCGGCCAGCACCCTCGTTATTTTAGTCATGAGCCCTCTCCGTCAGTTTGTTTTATAATTTTTTTGAAATCTTAGATACGACATTATCAGTTCGTCGATGGATCCGTCGAGCACCGCCTGTACATTGCCTATCTCGCAGCCGGACCTGTGGTCTTTTATCAACTGGAACGGCTGAAGCGTGTAGGAGCGTATCTGGCTGCCCCACGCGATGGCACGCTTTTCTCCCTGGATGGTGTCTAGCTGTTCCTGACGTTCGCGCAGCGTGCGTTCAAAGAGCTTTGAGCGCAGCACCTGCATCGCAGTCGCGCGGTTCATGTGCTGGGAGCGCTCCGTCTGGCAGCTTACGATTATTCCGGATGGCACGTGCGTTATGCGCACAGCGGAGTCCGTCATGTTGACATACTGGCCGCCCGCGCCGCTTGAACGGAAGGTGTCCATCTTTAGGTCTTCCGGGCGTATCTCGACCTCTACGCTGTCGGGAAGCACCGGCATCACCTCGACTGAGGCGAAGCTGGTATGGCGGCGTTTTGCGGAGTCGAACGGCGATATGCGCACCAGCCGGTGAACGCCCTGTTCGCCCTTTAAGTATCCGTAGGCGTAATCTCCGGAAAGCGACACCGTGACGCTCTTTATCCCGGCCTCCTGGTCGGGCAATTCGTCGATGAGCTTTACAGTATAACGGTGGTCTTCAGCCCAGCGCATATACATGCGGTAGAGCATCTGCGCCCAGTCCTGCGAGTCAAGGCCGCCGGCTCCCGCGTGTACGGTGAGGATGGCGTCGCCCGCGTCGTATTCGCCGTCAAGCAGCACAAGCGTCTGGTATTTTTCGATAGCGTCGGTAAGGCTTTTAGCTCGTTCGTAAAACTCTTTTTCCAGCTCGGCGTCGGCGGCGTCTGAAAGAAGTTCAGTGATCGCGCTTATTTCGTCGAGCTCGCTTTGCATCTCGGATATTTTATCAAGCTGAGCCTGGTTTCGCGAGAACTCGCGCGAGACGGCCTGCGCCTCGTCCGATCCCCAGAAGTCCGGGCTTTCCGTCTTCTTATGCAGTTCCTTTAATCTTGCCTCTATTGAAGGCAGGTCAAAGACTTTCACGCAATTCATCAAAAGATGAACGCAGGTCCGTCATGACAGTTGAAACAGGCAGCACTACCATAAAAACCCCTCCCAAAAAATCTGAATAGGCATTTATTATAACCGCAATGACGCCAAATCGTATATAATTTTACCGAAAAAGAAATTTAAAGGATGTGGCGATTTGGCAAACACGGCAAATCACGGAGGCGAAGAGACTACAAGCAAAGCCGTAGTCTTTGAGACGCTTTATGAAGGGCGCGGCCGGATACTTTCCAGTGCGCAGCTCACGCAAAGACTCGACATGTCGCGGCAGGCCGTCAACAAAATAATAGCGGCGCTGCGCGAGGAAGGCATTCCGATAGAATCTATTCCGCAAAAAGGCTATCGGCTGGGCGACATTGAAAGCGCAGAGATGCTATCCCCCACGCTTATGGAATACTTTCTGCGGGACAACCCGTGCTTTGGCTCCTTTATCTTTATGAAGCAGGCGGAGTCGACGCAGAGCGTCATAAAAAAATACGCGCGGCAGAACGAACCCGAGGGCCTTGTGGCCGCGGCGGAGGTGCAGACGGAGGGACGCGGGCGGCGCGGGCGCACGTGGCAGTCGGCTGCGGGGAAAAATCTTATGTTCTCCGTGCTTTTGAGGCCGAAGCTCCGGCCCGGCGACGTGCAGCTGCTGAACTTAGCGGCTGGCATGGCCGTGAAAAAAACCTTGATTGAAGAGTGCGGCCTTGCGTGCGAATTAAAATGGCCGAACGACATACTCTGCGGCGGCAAAAAAATCTGCGGCATTTTAAGCGAGGCCGCCGGCGAACCGGACAGGCTCTATTACGCGGTGACTGGCGCGGGCGTCAATGTGAACGCGGCGGCGGAAGAAATAGATGAAGAGCTGAGGGAGACGGCCACCTCGATATATATTGAGACGGGACGTTTTACGCCGAGATGGCGGCTGCTTGCAGCGCTGCTTGCAAACTTTGCGAAGCTGCTGTTGCCGCTTGCCACAAAGGACGGCCCCTCTGAGCTTATTTCTTTATACCGCACGGAATGTGATACAATCGGCAGGGAAATCAAAGTGACGCAGGATGAAGAAACATTCACCGGCAGAGCGGCCGACGTGACCACTGAGGGCGCCCTCGTCGTCGAGACGGCGGAGGGCGCGAAAGTATTCGTGGCGGCCGATGTGCATCATCTGCGCCTGGCATAGGAGGAAACGGACTTGAGACTTACAGAACGCGCCCGCACAAGCGGCTGAGCGGCAAAGATAGCTCCGGCGGAGCTTGATAAAATTTTAAAGGACATCCCCGTATTTCATTCAGAAGAGCTGCTAGCCTCGTGGAACCACGGCGAGGACGCCGCCCTCTGGAAGATAACGGAGGAACGCGTCGGGATATTGACTGTGGATTTCATAACTCCGGTGGTGGACAGCCCGGTTAAATACGGTGAGATCGCGGCGGCAAATTCGTTAAGCGACGTCTTCGCTATGGGAGGAAGGCCGCTTGTAGCGCTCAACGTCGTCTGCTTCCCCACCTCGTGCGAACCGCTCTCCGTTTTGAAGGAGATACTTGAAGGCGGCGCGCAAAAGGTCATAGAGGCGCGCGCCATGCTTGCCGGCGGACACAGCGTTCAGGACGAGGAGCCAAAGTACGGGCTGGTAGTCTTCGGCGAGGTGGAGCGCGACAAGATGTGGACGGTAGGCAGCGCACGACCCGGCGACAAACTCATACTGACCAAGCCGGTTGGCACTGGCATCGCTGTTACTGCTATAAAGGCTGGACTTTTTTCCGCTGAAAATATCGCGGCCGCAGAAGAAAATATGGCGAAGCTCAACGCAGTACCTCCCCTTTTTTCTGACACGCTGCGCCGCGCGGTAAGCGCCTGCACGGACGTTACAGGCTTTGGACTTGCAAGCCACGCGCTCGACCTCACGTCGCCCGGCACGTCGCTTGAGATAGAGTGCGCCCGCGTGCCGCTGCTTCCCGGCATCGCCGAGATGGCTGACATGGGGCTTATCCCCGCTGGTTCTTACGAGAATAAAAAATATATCGGCGGCAGAGTGACGAACCTTTCTTCGATGGGGCGTTTTGCGGAGGATGTAGCCTTTGACCCTCAGACATCGGGCGGTCTGCTCATTGCGGCGGCTCCCGAATATATCTGCGAGATGCTTGAAATACTGCGCGCGAATAATTTCCCAAGCTCCGAAGTGATAGGAGAATTTACAACTGGCGACGAAAGACTTACCTTGAAATAAAACTGGGGCAAAACTAAAAAGGGCGGCCCGACTTTTTAAGTCAGTCCGCCCTTTTGTGTCGAGGCGCCTTCATGACGAAAAGCTAAGCAAAGAGAACTGCCGCTGCGCCCAAAGCTGCGGCCGCAACCGAAAGGCCGGCTACGAGCATATTGTTTATCTGGCCCGCTTTCTTTCTGTCGTCCTCTGAATATTCAAAGCGCTGGCCGCTTGAAAGGCTCTCTGTGCCGTCTCTTTCGTACCATTTGTTGCCGACGTAGATAGGATCTCTTAAAGTAAGTTTCATTGTTTTCCCCTCCTTGTTTTTATTGCCGAAAGCCTTAACTCTCAACGGTAATATTATCTCAGGGAATCCATTTTCTTTCCACAGAGGGACAAAAGCCTTTAACGGGCTTTGCTATTGAAACTAAATCAATAAATTATTTTCGCTTCAGTTTTGGTATAATGCACACAACACTACGAAGGAGGCGCGAACAATGCCCGATAATCAAATATGCCTGGATAAGACCGACTGGAGCATAATCAAAGCTCTTGAAGAAAACGCGCGCTCCACCTTTACCGAGATCGGACAGACGGTGGGGCTGACGGCGCCCGCCGTCAGGGAGCGCATTCGGCGCATGGAGGAAAACGGCCTTATATGCGGATATCGCCCCGTCATAAATTACAGCGCGCTTGGACGCCCCATTCACGCGCTTATTGAGCTGAAACTCAAAAGCGGCTCAAAGGCCGCTCTGCGTTCCGAATTTTCGTTTTTGCCGCATCTGAAGGAGATACCTGGGATAACGCATTCATGGCTCGTCACTGGAGACAACGAAGGCTTCATAGAGACTACTACCGCGACGATGAAGCAGCTTGACGCAATATTGGTAAAGATGAACGAGCTGGGCTTTTTGACAGTAACGTCGATGGTGCTTGAGGACAGCGGAAAGGTCAAGTGCGAGCCGCTTTAGGAAGATAAGAGTCACAAGAGGCGGCCCGCAGCGGGCCGCCTCTTGTTTAGCCGAGTTTATTTGCCCTTGAACAGAGCCAGACTCCGATAGCCAGAAAAACGGCGTTTGCGTTCCACGCGGCGACTACCGGCGGCAGCGTTCCGCTTTCGCCAAGCGCTCTGCTGAATGACATTATCACGTAATAGATGAAGATGATAATGACGCTGAAGCCCAACCCTACGCCGGAACTCGAACGCTGTGGCCGACTGCCGAGCGCCGCTCCAAGCAGCGCGAAGATGAGACAGGCCCACGGCACAGAGAGCCTGAGCTGAAGCACCATCCAGAGGTTGTTTGTGCTGTCGCCCATCTTATGCCTGACGGCGATGGCGCGCAGAAGTTCCGGTATCGACATCTGGTCCGGCGACGCTGAGGCGTCTGATATTTCGTTTGGGTCCATGTTGAGAGAGAGCGCCTGTTTGTCAAATTTAAAGAGAAGCCCTATCGTTTTGTCAGCCTTTATCTCGTAGACGGCGCCGTTGTGTATCCACCAGCTGCCGTTTATCCATTTTCCGCTCTGAGCGGAGACGATACGAGCGAGGCTGCCTTTATCAAACTCTTCAACGACTATATCCTGCATATCTTTCGTCTTGTTGTCGATTTTGTCGATATAGATTATTCTATTTATCGCCCCTCCGCTTTCCTCTTTTAAAAAGACCTTTTCCGTAAATATCGGAGCCGATTCGCGGAGCACTTCATACTTCATGACGTTGGCGGCGGCGCGTTCGCTTAGCGGGACAAGGCTTTCATTGATGAAGAAGGCGCATACAGAGACGACGAAGGCCGCAAAGACGACCGGCCTTACAATGCGCTGAAAGGAGAGGCCGGAAGATTTCAGCGCTACAAGCTCCGAGTTTGCGGACAGTTTTCCAAAACCGAGAAGCGCGGCAAGAAGGCAGCTCATGGGGATGGTAAAGACGACAAGGCGAGGCATGTAGTAAAGGAAAAGCCGCAGGACAATTCCAAGAGAGACGCCCTTTTGTATGATGAGGTCCGCCATCTGAAAGAGAAGGCCGCCCGCGACAAGTATGATAGTGAAGGCTATGAGCCCAAAGAAGAACGGACCCTTAAGCTCGCCCAGTATGAAACGGTCAAGCGCCCTCAGTTTAAGTGAAAAATTAAATCCCTGCTTCAATTTGATTCTCCGTTATATTTTTTAATGTATTCCACGCATTCCCGTATCGCGCCGTATCCGCCGCTTTTGTCCGTCACTACGTCGGCCGCCTCTTTGACGCAGGGACGCGCGTTCGCCACGGCAAATCCTATTCCGGCCCATCTAATTGCATCTGCATCCGGCGTGTCGTCGCCCGCGTAGGCGACCTCTTCCGGTGAGAAGGACCATTTCGCGGCAAGTTCTTTCAAGCAGTTCGCCTTATCGCTGACGCCTGTAAGACATTCCGTTATTTTTAAGTTCAAGGCGCGCTGCTGCGTCGGCGCGGACATACGCCCGCTGACAAAGACGACCTTTACTCCGGCCTTCAGCAGTTCGGCTATCCCCTGTCCGTCCTGAACGTCAAACCGTTTCAGCTCGCCGCCGCGGCCGTCCATGTAGATGCCGCCGTCTGTGAGCGTTCCGTCAACGTCCATTGCAAAAAGTTTAATCAACTTTTTCCTCGGTTTTTGCGTGCCAGTCCTGAGTCATTCTCGGGGTTAAGCCTCTTGAGCTCTCGGCTGCGAATTTCAGGATGAGCGCGGCCTCCGCGTCCTGCGGATAGCGCGTTTCAAGTTCTTTCAGCGCCTCTTTTGTGGTGAGCCCGGCGTTGTAGATGAGCTTGTACATCTCTCTTATTTTGCCGCGCACCTTAGTCTCAAATCCCCTGCGCCTCAGACCTACACGGTTTATGTCATAAACGCGAAGCGGAACGCCGGCCGCGAGGCAGAAGGGAGGAACGTCCTGCGTGACGCGTGAGAGGCCGCCCACCATGCAGTAGGAACCGATATGCGTAAACTGATGAAAGCCGGTCATGCCGCCGATGACTACGTAGTCACCGACTATGACGTGGCCGGAGAGCCCCGTCTTGTTGGCCACTGTGCATTCTCTGCCGACATGCACGTTGTGTGCGAAATGGACGCCCTCCATGATGAAGCATCCGTCGCCTACGATTGTGGACTCGCCTTCGCCGACGGCGCGGTTTACAGTTACAAACTCGCGGCAGACTACTCTGTCGCCAAGTATGGCCCAGGTCTCTTCTCCGCGGTAGCTCAAATCCTGCGGCACGCCTCCGATTACGGCGTGCTCGTGTATGACGCAGTCGGAACCAAGCACCGTATAGTCGCATATTCTGGAAAAGGCTTTAAGGTGCGTGCCGGAGCCTATTTTCGTTTTACCGTCAACGATGCAGTAAGGACCTATATTTACGTTGTCCCCAAGTTCCGCCTCTTTCGCAACGATAGCTGTTGGATGGATTTGGAGGCCCATTATCACTTTTCCTCCGTGTCCATCGTAAGCCCGGAGGCGATCACAAAGCCCATCTCAGCCTCTGCCACAACTTCGCCGTCCACTGTCGCTACAAATTCGAACTTCCCCATGTTGCCGCGGCGTCTTTTGAGCTTCGCGCGGGTGCGGAGCTGATCTCCCGGCTTCACGGGCTTGCGGAATTTCGCGTTGTCGATCGAGGTGAGATAGACAAGCTTTCTATCGCTTGAGCTGAACTCCGGCTGGAGCTTTAACAGCATCGCGCCGACCTGCCCCATCGATTCGAGGATGAGCACCCCTGGCATTACAGGCTCGTCGGGAAAGTGTCCCTGAAAGAACGGCTCGTTGAACGAGACATTTTTGTACCCGACTACCTCTTTGGCGTCAGGAGTGTCGATTATCTCTTCGATTCTGTCTACAAGGAGGAAAGGATAACGGTGAGGCAATAACTCCATGATTTGATTTATGTTGATTTGCATTGACATATCTCCTTTACAATATCTATTGCTAATTTTTATATTATATACGACTATCCAAAGATAGCCTTTAATTTTCTTGTCAATTTCGCGTGAATGCTGTGGCCGGCGCAGATGCCCACGTAATGCGCGGTGGGAAGGCAGCCCGAAAGCGTAAGGTCGCCAAGCAGGTCCGTCATTTTGTGGATGACGCACTCATGCGGAAAACGGAGCCTTGCTCCGCCAAGAAGCCCTTTTTCATCAAAGACGAGCGCGTTGTCAAGCGAACCGCCACGAGCCAGCCCTTCGCGTTTCAGGTAGTCCAGTTCCGAGGTGAGGCCGAAGGTCCTTGCGCGTGAGATGGTCTCGTAGAAGGTGTCAGGCGTGACCGTAAAGGAGGCTCTCTGAACGCCGACCGGAGTTCCCGTGTAGTCAATGATGTAGGTAATTTTCAGTTCTTCCGACGGAAGAGCAAAAAGCAGGCGAGCGCCGTTTTTTTCCTCCACCGTAAGCGGCAGGCTGACCGCACATTTTTTAGCCTCTCCTTCGACTTCGCAAAGGCCGGCCTCTTTTATTTCATGCGCAAAGGCAAAGGCGCTGCCGTCCATTATGGGGACCTCTTCGCCCTCCATTTCGATCTCCACCGCCTCAAGCCCCATTCCGGCAATCGCGGCGAGCATGTGCTCCCCCGTCCTCACCTTCATGCCGTTGGGCAGGCAGAAGCCCGTGAGCCGGCTGTCCTCTTCGACTACCGCCTCCGACGCCATCGAAACGCCGCCTGCGTTTTTAAAGGAGATGCCGGGAATGTTTGACGGACGCAGACAAACTGCGCTTTTTTCTCCAGAATGAAGGCCTACGCCCGATATATTGATCTGCCTATTTAATGTCTTCATCGCTTTTCTCAAGCAACTCCACTCGTTTATTCAATTCTTTGACGCTGCGGGCAAGGTCCGGCAGTTGGCGGATATACACCTGCTGGCGAAGTTCCTTTTTATGCTCCTGCGCCGGAAAACCTGAAACTATCGACCCTGCCGGCAGATCCGCCGCGACTCCGCCGCGGCCGCCTACGGTGCATTTATCGCCTATCGTTGCGTGATTGGATACGCCGGACTGAGCCGCGAGAATGACGCCGCTGCCTATTTTGCTGCTGCCCGCCACTCCCGACTGAGCGACTACTATCGTGTAGGCGCCGATCTGGCAGTTGTGGCCTATCTTCACGTGGCTGTCTATTTTTGTGTTCGCGCCTATCCTGGTCTCACCGAACGTTGCTCTGTCAACGGCAGTGCAGGCGCCTATTTCCACGCCCTTTTCAAGATGGACGATGCCTATCTGCGGTATCTTCACCATTCCGGCCTTGGGGTCGGGCAAGAAACCGAAACCGTCGCAGCCAATCACGGCGTTTGCGTGTATGACGCAGCCGTCCTCGATCTTTGTGTGGTGATAGATGACGGCGCCCGGCTCCACAACGACGCCCGCGCCAATTTCAGAGAAGGAGTCAACAAGCGCATTTTCCATAATGATAGTATTATCACCGATAACCGTGTTTTCTTTTACAACGGCACCGTCTCCGATAAAGATATTTTCGCCGAGCTTCGCGCTGTCAGCTACGCTGGCTCTTTTTGAAATGCCGGAGATGGGCTCCGGTTTGTCGTCAAAATATCTGAGCAACGGCACTATAGCAGTCCTGGGTTCGCCAACCTCGACGCCTGACACGCCGTCGGGCAGTCCGCCCTTCTGCGTGAAGACTATCATCTCTTTTGTGATGAGCGCGACATATTTTTTTTCCCAAAGAGGCGCAATGCCGCCCGGCTGATACTTTCCGGGGTCGCAGACGAGCGATACCTGCGTATCGCCGCAGCCCTTATACTCGCCTCCCGTAAGTTCAGCGATCTCTTTCAGCGTAATCACTTTTTTAATTTTACTCAATCCTCTCAGGGTTATTAAAGATTCCCTAATAATTTAAGGCATATTCTGTCTTCGTCGCGTTCGTCGTATTCAACCTCAAAAGATATATATTCCGTCGCCTTCCACCCAAGAGCTCCGTTGAACATTCCGTCCTCGCGCACTCTGAGCCATACGTAGGGCTTATGGAGCTGCGGATCCATTGTAAGCCGACCCCACCATTTGTCGTCCTTAGTATCCCATTCGCCGCCGAGCCACAGATTTCTGATAGAACGCCACCTGACGCCGAAACGTCCGTTGATATTCCACTCCTGAAGTCCCAAAATGCCCTCCGCATAAGCTTCGACGTCGAAGTTCGGCGTTATCGGGACCTTGCGCCCCACATGAATGCCCAGTTCCGCCGACCGGTCGGAGGTGCCAGCGTAGACCGCGGCCCACGCGGCTATCGTATAATACCGGCTCTCTACGTTCACATTGAGCTTTGATATCTGCGACGCCTGAAAATCGGCTTCCGCGTACGACGACGACCGCTCTGTGACCCTTTGGTCGTTTACATAATCTTCGGCCCATTTTTTCATCTCCGCCGAATGACGCGCCGCCCATTTGACCGGCACGCCAATGAACGGGGCAAACTGCCCCATCAGCCCTTCGCGTATCTCCCCGTGCAGCAGCGTAGGAAGCGAGTTTGAGACGAGGACCGGATTTACGGCCAGTATCAGCGGCATCTCCGGCAAAAAAGAGAGCGTCAGGTCAGCGTTCTCTCCGTGCGCCGCGATAAGTATCGCGGGTTTCCACCCAGCCAGCTTTTCCGCGGTGAGCGCCTCTATCTGTTCCTGAAGCGCGCGGTCCGACCATGAGATAGATTTTAGCGGGACATTCCGCAGAAGCGAGGAGACCTTTTCCTCAAACTCCATGCTGTCTTCCGTGAACCATTTGAGAGGCTCGCCCTGCAGCGTCGGCATTTGAACTATAGTCTTCCATCCGGTCTTTTCTTTGGCTGTAAAGACGACATCAAAGCTCGCTTGACGCCCTGCCGCGACACGCACCTCGTAACCAGCAAACAGCCTCTGCGCGACCGTCTGGATTATTTCAGCGGTCTGCTTTGCTGAAAGCTCCTGCGATATGCCGTCGGCTACCGCCGTCAAGCTTTGCGCTGCAAGCTGCTTTTGCCAGTCAGGAAGCCCTGAGATCGTAAAATCGCCCTGCGCGGAGGCGCCCCTGGGGAATACAATAAAAGTCGCGGCAATGAAAATTGCCGCAACCATTATTACTGATAGAAGGTTCCTTTTTTTAGAAGAGCTCTCCAAATCCGAAATGGAACCTGCCCTCCTCGCCTGATGCGTAATCAAGGCGCAGATTACCCATCGGTGTGTTGATGCGGACGCCTACTCCAGGCGCCGACCCCATATCGCTGAAGAATCCAGGTTCGTTGTCGCGATTGGTACGCCACGCTCTGCCTATGTCGTAGAAAAAGACGAAGCTGAACATTTTTTCTATCGGGATGCGCAGTTCAAAGTTTCCGAGGAACATCTGCTGTCCGCGATAGTAGTCGTCGTCATAGCCGCGCAGCGTCGTGTCTCCGCCCACCGTGTACATTTCGTCATAGGGCACGTCGCCCGTCGATGATCCTACGATGACGCGGGCTGCCAAAAGCACCGGCTTATCTCCGTAGCCGTCAAGCAGGTTGGTCTCAAATATTCCCTTGAGGAAGTTCCCTAATGGGTAGAAATATTTGCTTTCCAGCCAATATTTCATGTAATTATAATCTTTGTCGTTGACTGAGGCGTTACCAAACTGGAAGTTGAGCGATTCGACGTCGCCCTTTGTATAGGGCAGGTATTCGTCAATATTGAAACGCCTGAACGAAAGCGTGGCGGAATAGTAGTTTCCTTCGCCAAGTTCCTCTTCCAGTATCTGTTTTTTCTTTGCCGCGCGTTTTACTGGATCTGGATAATCCTCATTAAACCCGTTCTGGTCGCGGATGTTGTCGTTCTTCGTGTTATGCCAGTCAAGCAGCATATACCAATTATATTTTGACTCGTCGCGGAATCTTTTTCCAAAGCCGATGAAAGCTCCGTATTTATCTCTGTCGTATTCAAAATACTGTTTGTCATTTTCATAGTAATAGATGTCGTCCCACATACGTTTATATGCGCCGATTTTCCAGGCCATGACCTTGCCGCTCATATAAGGCTGTTCGAAAGATAGCCAGTACTCGGAACGATCTCCTACTTCAAAGCCTACGCTGAGCTTCAGTCCAAGGCCGCCGATGTTGAAGTTTTCATAGCTGAGGCCGCCCCCAAAACCGCTTTCCGTGCCATAGGCGATGTTAAAACCGAGCTTGCCGGTGCGCGCCTCTTCGACTGTGAGAATGACGATGACCTGGTCCGGCTCTTCGCCGGGTTCAAAGTTGACGTTGACGTCGCTGAAGTAGCCGATGCCCTGCAGTCGGTTTAGTGTAAGGCGAAGTTTGTTGGAGTTGAACAGCTCTCCGACCTTTATCTTTAAATAACGTTCTACGATTTTCTTTTTTGTGATTTTGTTGCCCTGAATGACTATCTCTGAGATTTTAGGCTCTATTATTTCAACGGTTATCTTGTCTCCGTCTATCTTTACGTCTTTGATGTTAGCCATGACGTAACCGTCTGCCTGATATTTTTCTTTGATCCTCTGGATGTCGTTGCGGAAGAAGGTGCGGTTGAATATCATTCCAGGCTGCGTGAATATCATGGCTTTGAGCTTGTCTTCCGGGTAGATGGTGTTGCCTATGAACCTGACCTCGCCGACCTTAGGGTTTTCCTGTACCATAAAGGTGACCTTTACGCCGTCGCCACTATCGGTGACCTTGTAGTCCGTAGCGTTAAAGAATCCGAGCTCGAACATCGCCTCCGCATCTTTGCGCAGTTTCTCTTCGTCCACATGCTGCCCGACTTTGGAGGTGACGACGCTCATTATATGGTCTTTCGCCACTTCGCTGTTGCCCTCTATATCCATGCTGACGATGACGGGGCCGGTCAGATCCTCTGAAACGGCAGCCTCAGCCGGCGCCGAAACAGGAGCCGGGCTTTGCGGGGGCACCGTTCCCGCGGGGAACGACGGAACGCTGCCTTGCGACGGGTCCGCAGGGTCTTCCTGAGCCGCAAAGGCAGATGTCGTTACGAAAATGACGGATATCAATAAAAGAGCTAAAAATTTTGCTCGTCTTACCACTAAAACCACTCCTCAAATAGGCGCCCTACAAGGCTAATTGATAATTTTTATTGCGGAATCATTGCCCCTAAGACTTTTTTCACCAATTTGGATGAGGGTCAGAAGATCCTCCGCCTTTATCGGTTTTTTAGTTTCGGCGCTCTTCACAGGCAACGCCGGTTCTTTGAAAACCGGTTTTGCCGTTTGTTTCCCAGCCACGGCCTGTGCTGTAAAGCTGCTTTTATACATCGGAGATTTTTTGTCCGCCGCCCTCACAGCCATATTGCTTTCGTTGAGGTTTTTACGCAGCATCTGCAGCAATTCTTTTTCCTCGGCCGTGACAAAGGTCAGCTCTTCGTAGTTCGGCGCGGAGACTGTCGGTGCAGAGGCTGTCTGTCTGTTAGGAACCCCGCTTTCAACGGCTATCGGGATGGTGCACATGCAGATAATTATCATGGCGATCCCAAAGGATTTTCCGCCAAAAGCCAGGCCGCTTTTTATTCTGAGCGTAAGAGGCTGTTTTACCTCTCCCTCCGCCTGCAGCCACAGCTCTTCGCGCATCTGCTTGAGCTCGGCCGAAAGACAGTCCGCTTCGGCTACCGCGGATTTCCATTTTTTGCTGCCGCAGGCGGCCGTAAGCCGATCAAGCCACCGCTGGAGCCTTGCCGTACTTTGCGTCGTCATCTTAGGCCACCCGCCTCATGCCTTGTCTGGAGCCTCAAGAAGCCCCAGCCAGCTTTTCAGCTTCGCAAGCGCCTTGCGCCGTATCCTGTATACATGACTTATGTCGAGATTCTTTTCCTCGGCCACTTCGCGAGCTACGCGTCCCTCCATGATCAGAGCGTTGATTATTTCCGTCTCACGGTCGGAGAGCTGCGAAAGCGCGCTTTCCAGATCAATAGACCACTCGCTGCGGCTTGATTCGCTGTACAGCATCGAAGAGGAGGATGCGTCCTCCTGGATAAGGCTTTCATCAACTGGGATCGGCGCCTTGGCCTCAACGCGCTGAAGAAAATTTATCATCCTGCCGCGTATCTTATAGTAGGCGTATGTGGAAAAACGTATGTTTCTATCACAGTCAAAGGCGTCTACCGCATTGATAAGCGCCAGCATCCCCTCTTGAATGAGATCCTGGTATGTATTGAACGGTACCTTTAATTTTTTGGCAAGCCAATAGACCATAGGACGGTTAGCAAGGATAAGCTCTTCCCTTGCTTCTTCGCTGCCCGCAGCGCAAGCTCTCCAGAGCTCCGCGTCGTCAAAACGCCGTTCTTCCTTGACTTCACTGTCCATCTTATCCCATCCTTTCGGAGACAAGGTATTAACCTTATTGATTTTACCACATTGCAAAAAAAATATCTCTAGGGGAACGGCAGTATTTCAATTTGTTTGTAAGATAATTTCAAATGTGCGACATCACCCGAAAGTTGGAGAGCCGCGCCTCGTATATTTATATTAAAGAAAGCTACCATCCGGCATACGAAAAGAATAAACTCTCAGATGCTTTGCATGACGCATTCGGGTTCCAGACCGATACCGAAAGCGTTTCATACAGAAACATGAACAAAATCTTTACACGGACCCTAAACATTGAGGCGAAAACGGCGACGGAAGTCGGTGATTTCATGTGTACGACAGATATGGTATCTATTAAAGAAAATGCAATAGTAAGTTGTGAACGTTTTTTAGGGGAGGCTTGCGTTAAAATAAAAAATGGAGCGGAAAACGGGATTCGGACCCGCGACCCCAACCTTGGCAAGGTTGTGCTCTACCACTGAGCTATTTCCGCTTCTGCGCTGCTGACTCAACTGTTAAAATTCTATCAGCAACTATATTTATTTGTCAATGTATCTGGTGGCGGGACCCAGAGTTGAACTGGGGACACACGGATTTTCAGTCCGTTGCTCTACCTACTGAGCTATCCCGCCTAAAGAAATCCGCTTACTGCCGACATCGTTTTAAAAAGTGGCGGAGCTGACGGGACTTGAACCCGCGACCTCCGGCGTGACAGGCCGGCGCTCTAACCAATTGAGCTACAGCTCCACTTTCGTTGTCTTCAATGGTGGGCGGGATAGGTTTCGAACCTACGACCCTCTGCGTGTAAGGCAGATGCTCTCCCGCTGAGCTACCCGCCCAGCAAATCCGCTTTGTCATGCCAAATCAGCGACAACGTTGAATATTATACGGATTTTTCGAAAGATGTCAACCAGCAGTCCGTTAATTGCGCGGCCACGCGCCGCGGATAAATTTTGAGGGGCGCGCGCGCCGCGGAAGAGGAGAAAAATCCCCTTAGCGCTGAGGCCGGGGGGATTTTTTCATAGTATCTTCCAAAGCAAATATAATGTCGGAAAAGAAGGACTAGTTCTTTTCGTTTACTGCCTCTTTTAAGGCTTTTCCTGCGCGGAATACGGGTACATTCTTTGCGGGGATCTCAATGATCTTCTTGGGATCCTGCGGGTTGCGTCCCTGACGTGCGGCTCTTTTCTGAACTTCAAAGGTGCCGAAGCCCACGATCTGCACTTTTTCGTCCTTCTGAAGCGTTGTGTAGATGTCGTTAAAAATAGCCTCGACGACTTCTGCGGCCTTCTTTTTGGTGATTCCCTCTACCTCTTTTGCCACTGTGTTGATGAGGTCTGTCTTTGTCACTATATTGCCACCTCCAGTCAAGATTGACACTGCATTTACGCAGTACATTGAATTTATACCGATAAACCGCGCGCAAGTCAAGCCCTTGACACGGAATTTATCGGTGTTGGCGCAATTATTACACCTTTATACCTTATTTCTCATGAATATTTTTATCGGCACTCCGTCAAAGTCCGCCAGGTCTCGCAGAAGGTTGTCAAGATGGCGTTTGAAGGACTTTGAGGCAAGTTCCGAATTGTTCACAAAGAATATGAACGCGGGGGGCGCGCCGTCCGCCTGAGTGCAGTAATAGACCTTGAGGCTGTGGCCTTTGCCGTCTCCGGGCATTCTTTCAAATATGAGCACCTCTTTGACAAGTTTGTTCAGTTCGGAGGTAGGTATCCTGCGGCGGCGGTTGTCGTCCACCTTGAGAATAAGCTCCGGCAGCTTGCCGATGCCTCGTCCTGAATGCGCGGAGATGAATACGCGCGGCGCGTGGTCGGCGAAGGGTATCTCTTCGATGAGTTTCTTCGTCATTACGTCGCCTATTTTTTCTTCTTTCGGAGCGAGGTCCCATTTGTTGACGACGAGGATGAGTCCCTTTCCGCGGTCAAGCACCTGACCTATGAGACGTTTGTCCTGCTCGGTCACAGGGTCCTGCGCGTCAAGAAGCACGAGCGCCACGTGACAGCGGTCTATCGCCTGGTAGGTGCGGACGTTTGAATAATATTCAAGGTCGGTGTTGACGCGGCTCTTGCGGCGCAGGCCGGCCGTGTCGAGGAAGCGGAACTTGTGTCCGTTCATCTCAACGAGCGAGTCCACGACGTCGCGCGTCGTGCCCGCGATGTCGCTCACCATAGAGCGTTCCTCTCCAGCGAAGGAGTTGAGCAGGCTTGACTTGCCGACGTTCGGGCGTCCGACTAACGCTACGCGTATCTCGTCGTCCTTGTCGTCGAACTCTTCGGAGACGAGCTTGTCCACCACATAGTCCATCATCTCGCCGAAGCCTGTGTTGTGCTCGGCGCTCGTAGCCGCCACCTCGTCAAAGCCGAGCGCGTAGGCGTCGGCCATCATGGTCTCTTCCTGGCGCAGATTGTCCAGCTTGTTCATGACGACGACTATCGGCTTGCCGCTTTTGCGCAGTTTGAGCGCAATTTCTTCATCCATCGGCGTGAGGCCCGTTTTACCGTCGATGACAAAAATTATTGCGCTGCTTTCCTCAATGGCAAGGTCCACCTGTTTCTCAATGAGGTCCATGAACGGGTGGTCTGTCTCCGACATTATGCCGCCCGTGTCGACTATATAAAACTTTTTGCCGCCCCATTCCGTTTCGCCGTAGAGCCTGTCCCTGGTCACACCGGGCTGGTCGTCTACAATGGCGGCGCGTTTTCCCAGTATGCGGTTAAAGATCGAAGATTTGCCTACGTTAGGCCGTCCCACAATAGCAACTATCGCCATATCTATCCTGCTCTCTTAAATTAATTTTTGAAACTGTGTATCGGCGCCGGTATCCGCCCTCCCCTGCTGATAAAAGCCGAACAGTCAAAGCTGTTCATTTTCATGACAGGAGCGTAGCCCAGCAGCCCTCCAAAGGTTACTGTGTCCCCGGCTTTTTTGCCATAGACCGGTATAAGCCGCACCGCGGTCGTCTTATTATTGATCATTCCTATCGCCATTTCATCGGCAATGATGCCTGATATAGACTCAGGCGAAGTATCTCCCGGAATGGCGATCATGTCAAGTCCGACGGAGCAGACGCAGGTCATCGCCTCCAATTTCTCAAGCGTAAGAGCTCCGGCCTCAGCGGCGTCTATCATGCCTTGGTCTTCGCTTACGGGGATAAAGGCCCCGCTGAGACCGCCGACATAGGACGAAGCCATGACGCCGCCCTTTTTGACGTTGTCGTTCAGTATCGCAAGGGCGGCCGTCGTTCCCGGCGCGCCGGGAAACGCAAGCCCCATCTCCTGCAATATCTCCGCTACGCTGTCGCCTACGGCGGGCGTCGGCGCAAGAGAAAGATCTATTATTCCAAAGGGCACTCCAAGACGAAGAGAGGCCTCCTTCGCAACAAGCTGTCCAACGCGCGTTATTTTGAAGGCCGTTCTTTTTACCGTTTCGCAGAGAGTCTCAAAGTCTGCGCCCCGCACGTTTTCCAGCGCCCGTTTTACCACTCCGGGGCCGCTTACGCCGACGTTTATGGCGCAGTCCCTCTCGCCTACTCCGTGAAAGGCGCCCGCCATGAAGGGGTTGTCCTCAACGGCATTGCAGAATACTACAAATTTTGCGCAGCCCAGAGAATCCTTCTCGCGCGATTCGTAAGCCGTCTTTTTTATCGTATGCCCCATCGCCTTCACCGCGTCCATGTTTATCCCGGAACGGCTGGACGCGAGATTTATGGAAGAACAGACTCGTTCCGTCACGGCAAGCGCCTCCGGCACGGAATCGATGAGACGCTGGTCTGAGGCGGTTATGCCTTTGTGTACGAGCGCGGTGAACCCTCCTATGAAGTTGACTCCGACCTCTTTTGCCGCACGGTCGAGCGTGCGCGCTATCTCAATATAGTTGTCTGTCACGCAGGCGGCTGCGGCAAGAGCTATCGGCGTTACGGAGATTCTTTTGTTGACCACCGGCACGCCGAACTCCATCGCGATATCATCCCCCGTTTTGACGAGGTTCTCAGCCGATTTTGTGATTTTATCGTAAAGTTTCACGCAAAATTGTTTTGTATCGGGATCGGCGCATTCCATTATGTTGATGCCCATCGTTATCGTGCGGACGTCAAGATTGTCCTCGCTGATCATTTCGTTTGTCTGGCGCGCCTCTGATTTAGTTATCATTAGATATGCCTATATCCTGTGCATACTGTTGAATATCTCTTCACGCTGGAACTTTATCATGTGCCCTATCGATTCGCCGAGTTCTTTCAATCCTCCGGCAAGCTCGCCAGGCGTACAGGTGCATTCTGAAATATCTATTATCATAAGCATCTCAAAGTAACCTTTTACGATAGTCTGAGAAATTTCCAATACATTCGCGTTTTTTTCGGCGAGATATGTGCAGACCTTTGCTATTATGCCAACCTGATCTTTTCCAAGTACAGTAACAATTGCCTTCATCTGTATTAAACCTCCTGTCGGCGCGGACGCCTTAATCAAGATACAATAATACAGTAGGAAAGCCCTTTCGTGTACCCTTTATATCAAAAAAAGGCTTTAATATTTCAGCTAATTCATGAAAACGTTTGGTACGTATCCATATTTCATTGTCTTTTTCTTCGGAAATCCAGTATTCAAAGTCTCTGTTCTGTAAAGTTTCGACAAACGAAGGGCCGTATATTTTCGGCATCGTCACCTTCAGCATCGGCGTGTAGGGCGGCAGCTCCCACTCGCGCCGTTCTTTGAGTTCGCGCCGCCAAAAAAGCCCCCAGCCGCGCGAAAGCGCCTCCTGCCAGCCCTTCCCGGGACGCCTGCTCTGGATGACGAGGCGGCGCTCAAGGGCGTCCGTTCCGCGCCACATAGACTCCCACAGCAGCGCGAAGGCCTTCGCTTTCGCGTCGTATTCCGGCTGGCGCGCCTCGGCGTCCGCGTCTATCCAGCCGACGACGGCGGGCGAAAGCCCGTCGCAGAGAGAAAGCAGCCTTCTGGTGCCTACGATGAGCGCGCCTGTGGGATAGTCCTCTTTTAATTTTTGCGCGTCTGGGATCTCGCCGTCATTTTTTTGAAGGAGGAGTACGTTTTTGAATTTATATTTGAGCGCGCCCTCCGCCCTCTCGTGCAGCGCCTCAAGGCCGGGGCGCACGCCCTGAAGCAGACGGCCGCCGCAGTTTGGACATTTTTCTGGCAGCGTCACGCGCTCGCCGCACGAAAGACAGCGCAAGACGCCGCGCTCCCACCTCATGGAGGAGCCGCATCGCACGCATCGCACGGAGCCGCCACATTCGTCGCAGACGATCTCGCCCGCGTATCCTTTGCGGTCGAGCAGCCACAGCGCCCAGCGCCCGGCGCGGCGCGCCGCGGCAGTTTCGCGCACCAACGGCTCGCTTATCGGCAGCGTGTCGCGCAGCGCGTCAAACTCGGAGGCGGCGGCCTCTTTTAAGCTTACGAAGACGAGCCTGCTTTCGTTTTTTGACTGAGGACATTCCGGCTCTGCCCGCAGAAATCCCTTTGACGACGGCATTGCACCGCCAAGGATAAATTTCGCGCCGGCAAACGCCGCGCGCGTTCCAAGGAGGCTTCTTATATTGAAGCAGGGATGGCTCTGTGTGCGCCAGCTTCCCTGATTTTCTTCGTCCATGACGATCGAGGCAAGTCCGGGCATCGGCAGAAAGGCCGCTCCGGGTGAGCCCGCGACAAATTTGAGCCGTCCGGCCTGCGCCTCTTTCCATATCTTCCACTGCTTTGAAGGCGAAGCGGGCCACAAAGCGCCGCCGTCCAGCAGATGAGGAGGCAGCGCCTCCCAAAAGGCGCGCGCCATGCCCACCTCGGGAAAGAGCACAAGCGATGGGCCGTCAGTATTTTCCAGCATCTCGACATATCTGTCATATCTCGTAAAAAGGTTTGCGTCGTAGACGTCGTGCGCGGAAAAGGAAGCTTTCGCGGCGGCCCGCGCAGGTGACGGCGGTATCTTTTCGTTTGTGAAGAATTTTGCCGGCAGCAGATTTTTCAAAGCAAAGCCGGCGCCTATGAACCACGTTTCCCCGAACCACAGAGCAAGACGCAAGAGCTCGTCTGGAAGCACCGGCGCTTCGTCGACAAGCTCAGCGATAGATTTTATCTTGGATTCGTCCGTGAAAGCGGAGGCCGAGTCGACGGTGACTCCTACGCGGAAACCGCGGCCCAGCGGAGCCGCTACGCGCAGCCCCGGGGCAAGAGCCTCAGTATGACGATATGTGAGAGGCGTCCACCACGGGGCGGGCATGACCGCGTGTATGAGGGGCATTATTTGCTGTGCGAAAGCTCTGAAACGGCGTCGAGGATGACGGCCGCCGCCTCGTCCTTTGTTCCTGAAAAACGCAGCGTATCCGCGCCGCGCCGCATGAGGGAGATAGCGTTCGTATCAACGGCGAAACCGGCGCCCTCTGCCGTCACGTCATTTGAGACTATCATATCGAGATTTTTTTCGCGCATTTTTTTATCGGCGTTTTCAAGCACGCGTTCTGTCTCCGCGGCAAAACCTACGACGAGCTGTCCCGGCCTTTTGCGCCGGCCGAGCTCCGCCGCGATGTCGCGGTTTTGCACAAGTTCAAGCGTCATGCCGGAGGCGCCGCCGCGCTTTATCTTTTGTTCCGCGACCTCGGCGCATTTGTAGTCGCCAACCGCGGCCGCCTTGATGATAACGTCTGCGCTCTCCGCCGCCTTCATGCAGGCGTCGAACATTTCGTCCGCGCTTTTTACCTCAACGACCTTTACACCGGAGGGACGCCTGAGCGATACCGGCCCCGTGATGAGCGTCACCTGCGCTCCGCGTTCCCACGCCGCGCGCGCCAGCGCGTATCCCATCTTTCCGCTGCTGGGGTTGCTTATGTAGCGGACTGGGTCTATATATTCGTGCGTAGGGCCGGCCGTCACCGCGACGTGCAGGCCGGTCATGTCCTTATTTTCCGTCAGAGCGCGAAGCACGTGGTCGTTTATCGCCTCTATCGACGGGAGGCGGCCTTTACCCTCGTATCCGCAGGCAAGCATCCCGCTGTCCGGGTCTATCACCTCCGCGCCGCTTTCGCGAAGCGTCTCGATGTTACGGCGCACAGGATCGCTTGCCAGCATATTGCAGTTCATGGCAGGAAAGAGCAGAAGCGGGCGTCTGTTGGCAAGAAGAGCCGCGGAAAGCAGACTGTTTCCGTCGCCGGAGGCGGCGCAGCGAAGCACGTTTGCGGTGCACGGCGCAATGACGAAGATATCCGCCCACTCCGTGAGGGAGATGTGCGGTATCTTCCAGCCGTATTCGGCGGAGAGGAAATCACTCTGCCTCCACACGCGCCGTTTGCTGAGAGTGGAAAGAGCAAGAGGGCTGACAAAAGCCTCCGCGGCCTCCGTCAGTATCGTCTCGACCTCGCATCCGAGCTTCATCCAGCTGTGCAGGAGGTCTGGCGCTTTGTAGGCCGCGATGCCTCCGCTTATTCCAAAGAGTACGTTTTTTTTACGCCGCGGGTTCATTGTCCGTCTTTGACGCGGGGACCGGGTCTATTATCTTGTATCTGAGTTTGCCCTCCGTCACCTCTTTGACGGCCTGCGTGATGTATTTTTCCTCGCCGGAAAAATCTTTGCGCTCGCTGAGCTGCCTTGAACGCGCGGAGATGACCAGTGTCAGTATGTACTTATTGGGAATGTTCTGCTCTTTGTAGATTTTCTCAAGATCCATGTATATCATGTAAGTTCCTCCTCAGGCTTTTCGATGCGTTTGTACTATCTCTATAAATTTCTGCACGGCGTTTTCGAGCCGGTCGTTTACTATTATATAGTCATATTGATCAGCGCAGGCTATTTCTTTTTCCGCGTTCTTTATGCGGAGCTTCTGCGCGTTTGCGTCGTCGCTGCGGCGAGCCGAGAGCCGCCGTACAAGCTCCTCAAAAGAGGGCGGCTTTACGAAGACCATCACCGCCTGCGGCATCTTTTCTTTTACGATGAAGGCGCCCTGCACGTCTATTTCAAGCACGACGTCCGTGCCGGCTAAGAGCGCTTTTTCTACAAAGTCGCGGCGCGTGCCGTAATAATGGCCGTGAACGTTTGCGTATTCCAGAAAATCGCCCGCTGCTATGTGGCTTTCAAACTCCGCGTCAGTGAGGAAGTAGTAGGTCACTCCCTCTTTGTCCAGCTCCGGGCGCGGCTCTCTCGTGGTGCACGAGACGGAATACCACATGTTGCCGAGCTTCGGCAGGGCATTTTGCAGAATTGTGCCCTTGCCTACCCCGGACGGCCCGGAAAAAATGTAAAGCGTGCCGCTCATTGTTTTTCGTCATCTCCTTCAAAACGCGCCGAAATAGTCTCAGGCTGGATGGCGGAGAGTATGACGTGTCTGCTGTCCATTATGAGGATGGCCCTCGTCTTGCGTCCCTGCGTCACGTCTACAAGAAGGCCGGCCTCTCGCGCTTCGTCCTTCAGCCGGCGAATAGGCGCCGAGTCAGGGCTGATTATAGAGACGACGCGTTCTGCTGCGACCATGTTGCCAAAGCCTACGTGTACTAATTTATAACCCATGCCAA
>JAVVPF010000003.1:99997-122656 GCA_036655895.1 Cloacibacillus sp.
CAATGCCGCCGTTTATTCCAGGTTCTGTATCTGCTCGCGCACGCGCTCGAGGCACGCCTTGGCCTCTACAGCCTGCCAGCGGATGGCGGCGTCCGCCACTTTGGAGTCGAGCGTGTTGACCTCGCGGTTCATCTCCTGGATGATGAAGTCGAGCTTGCGGCCGGAGCTTTCGCCCTCTTCGCCAGTGGCCCTGAATTTTGTGATGTGGCTTTTTAGGCGCGCTATCTCTTCGGAGACGTCCCATTTATCGGAGAGGATGACAACCTCCTGCATGTAGCGCGATTCGTCGAGGCTGTCGCCGAGCTTTGCCAGCGTCTCTGTGACGCGCTGGCGCATCGCCTGAAAGGCGGCCTCCTTCGTAGGCAGCCACTTTTCTTCTATATCGGAGACAAGAGCTTCCAGCGCCGCAAGGTCTTTCAGCACGGCGCAGCGCAGGTGCGCGCCCTCCGTCTCGCGCATCGTCTGCCAAGACTGAGCCGCTTTTTTCAATACATCCGCGAATATGGTTTCAAGAGCCTCGTTTTCCTCGTCCTCGCCAAACGACGGAAGGTCTACGACGCCGGGAAGGCCGGCGAGCCCCTCTATGTTGAGCGCCGCGCGCATCCCAAGTTCGTCGCGCACCGCGATTATATCCTCGCAGTAGGCGCGCAGAATGTCGCGGTTTATGCGGCCGCGTTTGTAGTCCTGCGCCCAGAGCACCTCCATGCGGAGCTGAACTTTGCCGCGGCGGAAGACTCTTCGGAGCTGCTGATGGAACCACGGCTCCCACGAGGCGAACTCGCGCGGCAGCCGCACCGATATTTCCTGATAACGATGATTTACGCTGGATATTTCAACGCTTACGGCGCCCCATTTGCACTGCGTCTGGGAACGGCTGAAGCCCGTCATGCTGACATACATTCAAATCACCCTTCAAAGCTGTCGTTATAGCCTTCTAATGATATATCTTTATTGGGCTTTTGTGCAGCTTCGCTTTCCAATATTTTTTTGACTTCACAAAGAAGTTCGTCAAAACCACGCCCGTCAATAGCGCAGGTGAGCACAACGCGCTCGCCGCGGGCGCGAAGCTCCGCCGCCGTAAATTCCGCAGCCTCTTTGCTTTTGTCTATTTTATTGAGGACCACGACGCGCGGAAGCTCCGCCGCGCCAAGCTCGCGCAGAGTTTCAAGCACTATTTCGAGCGTTTCGCCCGGCTCTTTGTCGGCGGAATCGAGCACGAGCAGCAAGAGATCCGCGCCCGCCGCCTCTTCGAGCGTCGCGCGGAAGGCGGCGATGAGCTCGGGCGGAAGCTTGCGGATGAAGCCGACCGTGTCGGAGAGCAAAAAAGAGCCACTGCCGTCGCGGTAGCCTATTTTGCGCACAACCGTATCAAGCGTAGAGAAGAGCTGATCCTTCGCCACTATCGCAGAATCCTTGGAGAGAGCCTTAAGCAGCGTCGACTTTCCGCTGTTGGTGTAGCCCACCAGCGCCGCCATCTGCGCTCCGTCGCGCTTTCTGCGGCTGCGGCGTTCTTCGCGGCGTCTGCGGACATCCGCAAGGCGCGCTTCTATGCTCTTTATGCGCCGGTCCAGCTTTCTGCGGTGGCGCTCAAACTCCGTCTCGCCGGGGCCTCGCGTGCCTATGCCGCCGCCGGTGCGCGACATTTGATGGCCCAGCCCTTTGAGGCTCGGTATCTCGTATCGGTACTGCGCAAGCTCCACCTGGAGTTTCGCCTCAGCTGTGTTCGCGCGGCTTTCAAAAATCTTCATGATGACAAAGGCCCTGTCCCACACGGCAAGACCAGTCATCTTTTGCAGGTTGCTCTTCTGCGTCGGCGAAAGAAAATCGTCTACGACGAGGTGCGTTATCTCGTTAGGCTCCGCGTATTCCTTTATCTCTTCCGCTTTGCCGGCGCCCAGAAACGACGCAGGGTCCGGCGTCTGTCTGCGCTGCACGATGCGAGCCGCCGCAGGCACGCTGATGTTTTCAAGAAGCATGACAAGTTCGTCGAGCGATTCTGTCACGTCGTCCTGTCTGCCGCAGTCCACCGCCGCTATTACCGCCTTCGGAGGCCGCGTTGAAAGGTCTTTGAGAGGCCGTTTCTGCCTGCTCAACTATTCTCCTGCCTTTCAAATTCCAGAGCAAGAGAGGCAATCGCGTCCGCCGCCTGCTCTGCGTCCATCTCCGTACTGTCTAGGATGAGGCCGCCGGGCGCCGGACGAAGCGGGGATATCTCGCGCGTCATGTCGTAATGATCGCGCTCCAGCACCTGCTTCAATATCTCGTCATAATCGGCCTCTTCGCCGCGGCTCACGCGCTCCGCGTACCTGCGCTTTGCGCGCTCCTCGGCTGCGGCGGTCAAAAAGACTTTGAGTTGAGCGTCAGGAAAGACGACCGTCCCCATATCGCGGCCGTCCGCCACAAGGCCGTTTACCGCCTGCGCGCGCTGCATCTCAACGAGCGCCTCGCGCACCTCGCGCCGCGCCGAGTAGGCAGAGACGAGAGCGTCTATGTGCGGCGTGCGGATAGCGGCCGATACGTCCGCACCGTCCGCAAAGACCGTGTCGCCCTTTATTTCAAGCTTCAAGTCCTTCAAAGCTTCCGAAATTTTTTCGTCCTCTTCGGGCCTTATATTTTCTTTATCGAGCTTCCACGCGATGGCGCGGTACAAAGCGCCGGTGTCGAGGTACGGCAGGCCTAGCTTGCGCGCCACCGCCTTGGCCGCGGTGCTCTTTCCGGCGCCGGCAGGTCCGTCTATCGCCACCACTATTTTTTTATTTTTTTCATTCATTTATATCATCCTCTGCGCGCCGCGCCTACGATGTCGGAAAGCTTCCCCGCGCCGTACCTTTTTACGAACTCAGGCAGCCCTGAAGATATCGCCTCAGCCGCCGACAGGTTGTGGAAAAAGGCGCTGCCCACCTCAACGGCCGAAGCTCCGGCTAGCATCATGCCGGCGCAGTCAGAGGCGGACGATACTCCGCCGCAGCCTATCACCGGTATGGAGACGGCGCCCGCCACCTGCCACACGACGCGCAGCGCAAGAGGAAAAACGGCGGGGCCGGAGAGGCCGGCAGTGACCCTGTTAAAGGCGGGGCGCCCCGTGTTCATGTCGATGGCCATTCCAAGCCACGTGTTGGCGCAGACGATCGCGTCCGCGCCCTCAGCCTCTATCGCGCGCGCGACAGAGGCTGGGTCTGCCGCCTGCGGCGTCATTTTGACCCACAGCGGGCCGCGCCACACTTCGCGCACGGAACGCACGGCCTGCGCGGCGGAGAGGCAGTCAGTGCCCCATGACATTCCCTCGCCGTCGACGTTGGGGCAGGAGATGTTAAGCTCGGCGGCCGCTATCCCCTCCACCTCGGCAAGCTCGCGCAGCGTCTGACGCACATCGTCTGGACGCTCCATCACGACGTTTGCTATGACGGGCCTAGGGCAGCTCTTTACAAGTTCCCCGTAATTTTTTACAAAATCTCTCACGCCGCAGTTTTGGAGGCCTATGCTGTTCAACACGCCGCACGGCGTCTCCCATACGCGGACGCCACGGTTGCCGCGCCTCGGCTCGAGGCTTATCGCCTTCGTGCAGAGAGCGCCTACACCGTCAAGCTTCGCGCCGCTCCAAAACTCAGGGGCGTAAGGCCAAACTCCCGACGCAGGAATGACGGGAGATTCAAGTTCAAGCGCGCCAATTTTTACGGAAATGTCAGTTGTCATTGATATCCACCTCGTCCGAACGGAAAACCGACTGATCTACGCAGACTCTTTTG
Organism: Cloacibacillus sp.; assembly: GCA_036655895.1. Classification (NCBI taxonomy): domain Bacteria; kingdom Thermotogati; phylum Synergistota; class Synergistia; order Synergistales; family Synergistaceae; genus Cloacibacillus; species Cloacibacillus sp. The sequence continues at coordinate 103,744 of JAVVPF010000003.1, forward strand.
AGTCCGTTTTTTGTTTCTATAACGCAGCCCATGCAGCCGCCGTAGCCGCAGGCCATGCGCTTGTCAAGCAGATAATAAAGCCGCTCAGGCGACGCCGCGTAATGTTTTTCCGCCGCCTTGAGAAAGCCGGGAGGGCCGCAGAACCACGCTTGCTCCCCTGCGCCAAGAGGCGCGGGAAGTTTTTTGAACATAGAATCGCCTTCACCGAAAGAGCCGTCGTCCGCGAATATCTGCGCGTCAGGGTGAAGCGAAAGCAGGTGCTCTGCGAATTTTTTATATCCTTTGCCGGGCGTTCCTACGCAAAGCCGAGCCTTTTCCCCCATCTCGCGTTTTTTCATCAAAAGCGCGGCGCAGCCGGCGCCGCCGCCCGCAAGGTAAAGCGTCTCCTCCGTCTTCGGATAGGGCACCCCTAGAAACCCGCGCACGCGCAGCTTCGCGCCCTCCGGCACGCGGCTTAACATCTCCGTCCCGCGCCCCAACAGCATGAAGCAGACGGAAATCTCTCCGTAGCTCGGATTTGCGTCGGCTACGGCAAAGGGCCGGCCAAGCAGCGGGTCGGCTCCCTCCGACGGAAAAACCATCACAGAAAGCCCCGCCTGCGCGGTCCTCGCAAGCTCCGGCGCCTCAAATGAGAGCCAGAAGATCCTATCTGCCAGCTTTTTATTCCTGACGACGGGAACTATATAATCGTTGACTTCGTATGAATTGCATTCACATCCGGTCATAGGCATTCCTCTCTTTCACAAAACTGATAATTAGCACTAAAATATAAGCAATTATTCAGTATTATATTTTACCATCTGAGGCGATATAAGACAGGGGGAAATTTCCATGAATTTAAAAAAACTGCTTCCGGCGGCGAGGCAGGAAGAAAAGTGCGACACTCTATTTAAAAACGCAAAGATAGCAAACCTCTACACGATGGAATACGAAGAGGCCGACATCGCGGTAAAAGACGGAATAATAATCGGAGTGGGCGAAGGCTACGAAGGCCGAGAGACCATAGAGTGCGCTAAAAAAATAATAGCGCCCGGCTTCATCGAGGGACACATCCACGTAGAAAGCACCTTCATGCTGCCCCAAAACCTGGCGGCGGCGGTGGCCCCACTTGGCACGACGACGATGATGCCCGACCCCCATGAGATAGCGAACACCTGCGGCGCGGAGGGCGTGCGTTTTATGGAGCGCGAAAGCCGCGGGCTTCCCATAGATTTTTATTACGGCGCGCCGTCGTGCGTGCCGGCCTCCGCGCATGAGACGCCCTTTGAGCCTATTGAAGCGGATGAAATAAAAGAGCTTCTCGCGGACGGAAGCTGCACGCACCTTGGCGAGATGATGAACTTCCCCGGCGTCTTTCTGGGAGACTGCGGCGTGTGGGCGAAGCTCGACGCTGCGAGCGACGTTGTCATAACTGGACACGCGCCAACGCTTAGCGGGCCGCTGCTTTGCTCCTACCTGCTGGGCGGCGTCACCTCCGACCACGAATGCGCCTCAAAAGAGGAGGCGCTCGAAAAACTGCGCCGTGGCCTCTATCTGATGATACGCGAGGGCGCTACGGCAAGGAACCTCAAGGCGCTCGCGCCTATCTTGGCGGATGCCCCGTATCTTGCGGACCGCTGTCTTGCCGTAAGCGACGACATCTCCCCCGACTTCATCCGCGAGCGCGGCCACTTAAACGGCTGCCTCAAAAAACTTATAGAATGCGGCGTGCCCCCGCTTGCCGCGCTGCGCACAATAACGCTCACCCCAGCGGAATATTTCAGACTTCACGACCGAGGCGCCGTGGCTCCGGGAAAAATAGCCGACCTTGTGATGATGCCAAGCCTTGAAAGCGGACGCGTAGAAAAGGTGTGGAAGAATGGACGCCTCGTCGCGGAAAACGGCAAACTGACCGCGTCGCTTGACGCAAAAATACCAGCGGAGCTGCCCGGAAACCGCAAGCAAATAAAAACGCCTCACCCAGAAGAGCTGCGCGTCAAAATCCCAGACGACGCATCGAAGATAAACATAATCGAGACTGTGCCGGGCCAGGTCTTTACAAAGACCGCTGTCGCCGCGCCGCGTGATGAGAACGGCTTTGCCTGCGCAGACGCCGCAAACGACACCGCGAAGATGACGGTCGTCGAAAAAAACCGCGGAACGGGGAAATTTTCAACGGGCTTCATAAAGGGACTGGGCCTCAAACGCGGAGCCATCGCCTCATCCGTCGCGCACGACGCCCACAATTACACCTGCGCCGGCATGGACGACGTTTCGATGGCTGCGGCGCTTGCGGAACTTGCGCGCATAAAGGGCGGCGTGGTAATTGCCGACGGAGAAAAAATACTCGCGGAGCTTGAACTTCCCGTAGGCGGCCTCATCAGCCTGCTTGACGCGGAGGCTCTCTGCGAGAAAACGGCGGAGCTTGCCGCCGCGCGCGAAGCCCTCGGCTGCCGCAACCCGCACGTCATGATGCAGCTCAGCTTCATGTCACTCACCGTCATACCGGAGCTGAAACTGACGGATCAGGGCTACTACGACATATCGGCCGGAGGAGAAAAACCGCTTTTTATGCGTTAATTACCGTTGAGCCATTTTACGGCGCGAAGTATATTAAAAACTAACGCCAAACTAGGCTATTTTACCTAAATCATAATCATTATCAACAAATTATGATATAATATGCAACAGAGCGAATAAAAAGAATGGAGGAAACGAAATAATGAATGCTTACACAGAGCCCTACAAAGATTTGACTAAAAGCGCGATAGACATCGCACAGGATTTGAAGAGCCTTCGCGAAGAGGCGCTCGCCATCAACTATTACAATCAGAGGATAAACACCTGCACAGACGAAAGCCTGAAGCAGATATTCATCCACAACCGCGACGAAGAAATAGAGCACGCCTCTATGCTTATGGGGTGGCTCAAACTATATGACAACGGCTGGGAGAAACAGCTGAAAAATTTCGTTACCGACGCAAAGGTCACAGACGTACAATAACAGGCAGGAAGGAGATAAATTCTAATGGGCGAAACATACACGGAACCTTACGACAAACTGAGCGATAAAACAATAGATATAGCGCAGGCGCTGCAAAGCCTCCAGGAAGAGCTAGAGGCTATAGACTGGTACAATCAGAGGATCGTCACCTGCGGCAACGCGGACCTAAAGCGCATACTCGGCCATAACCGCGACGAAGAAATCAGTCACGCCTGCCTGCTCGTCGGCTGGCTCAAATTAAATATGGGCGGCTGGGATGAACAGCTTGCCGACTACGTGACAAACGGCGACATCGCGACAATCGGCGCGGACAAAGACGCCGAGGGCCATTACGGCGCCGGCTACAACGAAGACCTGAACATCGGCAAACTATAAATTTATAAATAAAGGAGATAACAAATCATGGATTTTCTGAAAAGATCACTTGCTCCAATCACTGAAGAGGCATGGCTCGCGATAAATGAAATGGCAAGGCAGACGCTCCGCGGCGTGCTCGCGGGACGCAAAGTCGCGCACGTATCGGCCCCTAAAGGCTGGCAGTGCGACGCGGTATCAGAAGGCACGCTGACGCTCGCCGAAGAAAGCCCCGTCGAGGGCGTCAACTACGGCATCCGCGACGTGCTCCCGCTCGTTGAGATGCGCGTTCCCTTCACACTCTCAATGTGGGATCTGGACGACATTTCCCGCGGCAGCAAAGCGACTGACTTCGAGCCTCTTATAGAGGCCGCGAAGGCCGCCGCCCTCTTTGAGGACACCGCCGTATTCCACGGCATAGAAGAAGCCGGCATCGTAGGCATCGAAGAAGAGGCCGACAACGAAGCCATCAACGTCGTGCTCGACGACGCCTCCATTCTGGACGCCGTATTCCAGGCGGTCGGCGTGCTCGCCGCCCGCAGCGTCGAAGGCCCCTACGTGCTCGTCGCCTCAAAAGAACTCTGGTCAAAAATCGTCACCTCAAACGCGCTCTTCCCGCTCACCGAAAGCCTGAAGAGATTCGTTGACCACATCGTCCTCTCCACGCAGTACGACACGAACTTCGTCTGCTCCATGCGCGGCGACGACAGCGAACTGGTCATCGGACAGGACTTCTCCATCGGCTACCAGTCACACACAGCGACAGACGTCAACTTCTACTTCACGGAGACCTTCACCTTCCGCGTGAACGCGCCGGAAGCCTTCGTACCGCTTGTAATTGCGAAGTAAAGCCCCAGCGCGGCAAAAATAAAAACAAACTTTAAACATACGGGCGGCCTCTTTCTCTAAGAGGCCGCCCTTTTCACGCCGTTTCGCTTTTATTTTGACATTAGTTTGACGTCCTGCTGTTAAGCTTTACCGGGGCGGCAAATACGTTGCAGACCAGCCGCTTTCGAAAATTTAATATTGTTGGGAGATCTTATTATGGGAGATTTTTTAGCGGAAATAGCGGCCTGTGATTTTTCACCTCACTCAGTCCGTCAGGCGGCCGAAAAGCTGACCGCAAACTGCACCGCCCACGGGCGCTCGCGCGATTTTTCCATTACAGAGGCGGCACAGATGCTCGATAAAAACTGCGCGGCTCTGCCTGAAGGCGCCGTAAAACGTATACTGTCCCTGCTCCTGCTTGACTGCGTACTGTATAAAAAAGAGAGCCTTGCTAAGGCCGTTGAAAAAATCCTGCAATCGCAAAAGACCCCAGCCCTGCACTGCGAAACCAACGCGGAAGATCTCGTCCTCACAGAACTGTGGACTGAGCTTGAAGCCGCCGGCGCAAAGGACGAAGACCGCGCCTTTGTCTTTGAAAGCCTCTGCCTCTCAAACGGAATCGCGTGGTACGCCTGCGACACCGCGCGCGATTATATAAAGACGGCCGACATCCTGACCGCGCTCAACCTTGAAGCCATCCGCGGGGAGACCGGCGCCTTCGACGACAGACTTTCAAGCATCGCCCGCCCCTACAAAGGACAGATAGACTGCGCGGCCAACGTGCGCGCGCTGCTTTGCGGAAGCGAAATGGTGACCGAAGATGGCAGGACCGCCTTCGGCTACGACCAACACCCGCGCGTGCAGGACGCCATCTGCGTGCGCGCCACGCCGCAGACGCACGGCGCCGTCCGCGACTTTCTCTACTTCGCCTACGACTCGCTGCTTCATTCCATATCAAACGGCGGGGCCTACAACTATGACGTCGAATATTCCCTCGACGCGCTTGAAACGGCGCTTTCCGACCTTGCCAACATCTGCGAAAGACGCGCCTTCCGCCTAAACGACACACGCCTCTCATACGGCCTTTCAATGAACCTCACGCTCGGAGACGCCGGCATCAACCACGGCTTCCCCGTCGTGCAGTCCAACCAGGCCGCGCTGCTTTCCGAACTAAAACTGCTCTGCCTCCCAAGCGCCGTCGTGAAGCGTCCCGGCGAGTGCGCCGCCTACTACGCCGCCGCAAAAATGACGCGCGCTTTGCCGCTGCTTTGCAAAATAATGGCGATAGAACTTCTCATGACCTGCCAGGCTATGGACATCGTAAAGACAAAGCTGCCCTCCCGCAGCTTCGGCAAAGGAACGACCGCCGTCCACGCCAAAGTCCGCGAAAGCATCAGCGTCATGACGAAAAACCGCTTCGTCTCCCCCGACATGAACGAAGCGGCGCGTCTTATCGCAACCGGCATGGTGCTCTGCGCCGCGCAGAGCGCAGCCGGCGCTCTGCTGTAGAGATGGAGGATGCTCTCATGAATACATACTATATTGATGGAAAAACACTGACACTAGATGCTATCCGCAAAATCACAGCCGACGCAGACGCGCAGGTGCTCCTTGCGGAACCAGCCGCCGCGGCCTGCCGCGCTTCAAGAGAACAGGTCGAACGCTGGATGCAGAAAGACGCCCCCGTCGTCTACGGAGTGAACACTGGGCTGGGAAACCTCAAAGACGTAGTCGTGCCGCCCGAACAGCACATAGAATGGAACAAGGATCTGCCCTATCCACACGCGGCCGGCATGGGAGAATATCTCCCGGCGCAGGTGACGCTCACGTCGCTGCTGCTTCGGGCAAACGTTCTTGCAAGAGGCTACAGCGGCGTCAGAACAGAACTTATCGACAGGATACTTTCCGTCTACAACGCAAAAGTAGCGCCGGCAGTCCACAGCGAAGGCTCCACAGGACTCTCCGACCTCGGCCCGCTTGCCCAAAACGTAATGACGATAGCTGGACTGCCCGAGGCAAAGGCATACTATAACGGGACGCTCATGTCCTCACGCGACGCGCTGAACGAAGCTGGGCTTGCCCCCACATTCACGCTCGAGTGCAAAGAGGTGCTCGCGCAGATGAACGGCTCAACAATGACGCAGGCCATAGCCGTGCTCGCCTTCATCAGACTTGAAGACATACTTCCAGCGCTCCTCGCGCGAACCAAGACGCTTTCCGGCGGAGCTTCGGCGCGCAGCGCCGCCTACCTCCGCATAATTGACTTCGCGAGGGCGATACTCAATCTCGAAAACAACATATCCTGCGACAACCCCCTTCTTTTTGAAAAAGAAGAGGGCGGCTTTGAGGCGGTAATGGGCTGCAACTGCAGCAACACTCAGGTAGGCTACGCGCTTGATTTGCTCAACACGATACTGGCGGAGGCCGCAAACGACCTCTGCATGACGCTGCCGAAAGGGTTAAAAGCCGACCAGGCCGCGCACCTCGCAAACAAAATAAAGACCTGCGCCATGCAGGTAAGCGCCGACTCCACCCCCACAAAGGGCGGCCAGGAGGACCACGTAGAATTCAGCTTCACCGCCGCAAGAAAATTCCACTACGCCGTAGAGCTGATGGAAAAACTGACGGCCCTCTAAGCTTTTCGTTAGAACTCTTACAAATTTATAAATATTTAGAAGCCGCCAGTATAGGCATAATTCATATTTAATAATCCTATTTATACTGGCGGCTTGTTTCAACGACACTAACTACACACCATCACCTATAGGTTGTATTACCGAGTTTTCTTTTATCTACCTCTTTTTAAAATATATAAGCGGAACAAATGCCAGCATTCCTAGCAACGGTAAGCCAGAGCTGCAGCCGCCACCACCACCGTCAGCATCACCGTCGTCGCCAGCAGTGGGATCATCTCCGGGGATTACAGGCGGCGTAACCGGGGTACCGCCATCTCCAACTACCGTAATCGTGCAGCTTTCTTTCTTAGTTGAATCTGCCTGTGCCGTAACGGTAATAGTTGCAGTTCCAGCCGATACTCCAGTTATCGTTTTTTCCCATATATCAGTCCCGCTTATGGCAGCAATTTTTGTATTACTGGAGGACCATACAACCGTCCTATCTGGCACTGTATTAGGGCCTACGCTTACCTTAAGCTTTATACTGCTTCCTGTTTTTATTGGAGAAGTCGGTTTTCCAGAAAGCACAAAGCTTGTTATTTGCCCCTCCAAACATTGCTGGTACTTTAAATAAGCAAAATATGTCTTCTGTTGGGCTACTTGGCAATTTAGCGATGAGCCGGACGAACACATAAAATCTTCGTTATGCTTTGCGATAAGGTATGCGCTGTAGAAGTTGTCGCAGACTCCGGCAGCATCAGCCATTTTTACACATCCGATCAATAACACTCCCAGACTTATAATCAACATAGATTTCTTCTTCATTACGATGCACCTCCACTGATTTAAAAACCTGTAAAATTCTGATTACTTACTCATATCTCTATTTCTGGCTAACCTCATCATTTGGGAACATAAAAATGAAAACAAAACAAAAACTTTGCTTACTCTCTTGCGCATCTCATGGCTCAAACAACATTAATGGCCTCTAACCAAGGGAAATATGTCAAACGCAAATAAACATTTCATCCTTAATAATTCTTTGGTGTTATTCATCCTCTCAGGTTATTTTTTTGTTTTAACTTTTGAGATAGCAATTTCCGCAGCCTCACATAACAACTCAAAACTGACTTTACCTGGGATTTTTAAATTACCGATGAAAATACAAGGGCGAAATTGAATGCCAAGGTTTTCCGCTTCCTTGACGTCTCTTTCTACCAGCCGTTTTACCTGTTGTGATTTGATGACCGCAACCGCCTCTGATACATTGAACCCACATTCTCCCAGTACCTCGTTAAAGTATTTCTCACCCTCTTTCACGATACGCTGTGGATTTTTATAAAATTCGTCATGTAACTTCCATGCTTTTTCTGGGGAAACTAAAAATGCGCCAATAAAATATTCTGCCGCCAATTCCGCGTTGGGTATCTGGGCTAATGGAAGTGTTTTGTAAACATATCCAAGACTATATTTCGCAGAAAGTTTTGCAATATCGGGTGCCAGCTCTCGACAGTACCGACAAAAAAAATCGGAATAAACAACAATTTTTACGGGAGAATTCTTATTGCCTTTAGTAGGGCTGCCAGCAAATGATATTTTATTTATACGGTCATTTTGCTTTGCATCCACCAACCACGCCTCTCGCAGCCCATTTTCATATATTTGATTTTCTCCGCGTTGGGTCATCCGATAAAGTTCTTCGCAGTCGTTGCTAAGAATTTCCATCAATACATCAGGATTTTTGCGGACAGTCTTTATAACTTCCGCTTCAATAAATACCACAGCTAAAAAACCAGCTGTACTGGCTACGAAGAAAAAAAGAAGTGTAATAATGCCAACTCTCATATTTTTATTCATACAGACCACCTTCGCAAATTTCTTATAATAAAGTTCGCAAGTCTTTACTTTTATATTTACGTCCTTAATAACGCCCACATATAGGAGGAATCGGTTTCAAATATTCTACATCATTAGCCTACGTTTGTAAACTATAGACCATATATTTTCTCTACAAAAATATCCACTCTTCATGTAGTCTAGGTAAATGGTAGGTGAAACAGATGACGATAGGCGACAGGCTGAAATCCAGCAGAGAGCGTTTAGGGTGGAGCCAATATAAAATGGAGGAAGAGTCTGGTTACTCGAGAAATTCTATTATAAACTGGGAAACTGGAGTGAGGGTGCCGCGCGCAGATATTCTTCTTGATCTGGCAAAACTACTTAATACTACCGCAGCATACCTTTTAGGGGAAACCGAAGACTTTTCGTTGCCAACACACATCAATACAGTTGAAAATCATATAAATATGAGGGAAAATTCTCCACTTATAAATATAGCTTTGGCATTTGAAATACTAAAACGCAATAAAGACATGAGTACGGAAGAAAAAGAAGCTATCGGCATACTTCTTAGTGCATGTCAACACGAATTACTGAAAAACAACCTTTTATAAAATATCATAGACCACATTTGTTAACTAATGATTTGATAATCAAAAGATTCTTCCCTTCAACGTAACGGTTGCCTCTTACACAAAAATCTGGCGTCCTGCATTAGACATGCAGGACGCCAGATTTTTGTTCGTTATATAGAAGGAGTTTATTTCGCCTTTTCGTACTTCGCGGCTTCGCTCTTAAGGTAGACTTCGGGTTCTGTCGGGAGCTTGAAGAGCGGGATGAAACGGTCCCAGCCGGTGAAGGTGAGAACGAGCATCGAGCCTACCGCTATCCACGCAAGGTAGTTGTGCGTGATTATCTGACCGACGGTGAGAGCCTTTGCGAGCGGATAGACGGAGACGCTTATGCCGATAAAGAAGCCCATGTAGCAGTGCCACGGAACGAGCTGCGAACCAAGCACGCCCATTGCGTCGGAGAGCGTCGCGTTGCGAAGCGCCAGCGTGTACATCGCCTCTTTGGGGCCGACGACGTTGTCTTCCGTGATGCTCTTGATGATCGGGCCTATTGTTACTATCTGGGCCATTTCATCGGAGAGCGCCGCGTTTCCAAGGAGACAGAGGAGGCCGTTTGCAAAGATGAGATGGCGCACTTTATGAACGAGGCGTGAGATGAGCACGGCCACAGGGTCGAAGGCCTTCATCATTCTCATGACGCCGCCAAACGCACCGACCCAGAGCATCATCGCTATAGACCAGCCGCCCGCGTCGGAGAAACCTGTGTAGACCAGCTCAAGGAACGCTTCAAGGTTCGTCACTGTGCCGGCCGCAAGGCCGAAGATCAGCGAAGAAATTATGCCGGAGCCGAGGCATATCAGCGTGCTGTAGCCCTTGATCGCGGTGCCAAGCACTATCAGAAGAGGAATGACCATGTAATAGGGCACGCCCGCCTTGACAAGCTGAAGCAGCGTAACCGCCGAAGGACGTTCCTCAGCGAGCGACGCCCAGACCTCTTTGGGGATCTGCGCGATGGCGTCGGCAGCCTGCCCAGCGGTGTCGGGAAGTCCCATGCTCACTCCGATGAAATAGAAGACCACCGCGGAAACCATGAGGCAGAGGAAAGACCATACTCCCTGATGACGGACGCGCTTGATTATTTCAACGCCCTGGATACCGGAGCTGACTATCGTCGTGTCAGAGATAAGCCCGATGTTGTCGCCGAAGCACGAGCCGCCAGCGATGGCGCCCACCGTAAGCGCGATGTTGCCGCCAACGATATGGTTGAGCCAGAGGAATATCGGCGCGCAGGCGGCAAAGGTGCCCCATGACGTGCCTGTAGCTATTGAAAGCAGGGATGTGACGAGCAGCGCTACGACGGCCAATACCTTAGCGTTGAGGCCGGCCGCAAGCGACATGTTGATGACAGAGGCCGCGACGCCGGTCGCCATGAAGCATTCGGCGACGGCATAGGCCGCCTGAAGGATAAGAAAAACGATGAGGAAGTGCTTGAGGTTGTCGAGCGCCGCGTCAAGGCACTGCTGGAAGCTGAAACGGTCAATGATCATCGCAACGATAACGGCATACATAAAAGAGATAGGCGCGGCAAGAAGGATGTCCATTCCGGAGAGCATAAGTCCGGCAATAACGCAAATCGGTGTAAGTTTCAACAATGATTTCATTTTTTAGCTGCCTCCCTTGGAAAATAATAAAAAAGATTTGGATGATAAGGTCTGCATAGCGGGGATACGTGGTATACCAACAAAACAGACAAACTACGCCTACTACGGGCGCCCGCATGGTCTGACACGGCACTCCTCCCTAATTATATCATTTTTGGTAATTTGCTAATGCGCCGCTTTAATAAATCAAATATTAGGTAATAAAAAAAATAAGTCAATAGGCATCGACATTATTAGATTTATCAGGCGGCGCAAATAGGGTAATGGGATTAGGGAACTTAGGACTAATACAGTCCCGCGGTTTCTCCGCCGTCTATTCTTACGTCGGCTCCGGTTATGTATTTGGCGTCGTCGGAGGCGAGGAAGGCGTAGAGCGCGCCTATTTCTTCCGGTTCGGCGTGGCGTTTCATCGGGATGCCTTCGTTTACTTTTGCGAGCATTTCATCGGTATATTCTGCGCGCTGCATCGGGGTAAGGACGTAGCCGGGGCAGACGCAGTTGACGCGGACTACCGGGGCCAGTTCAAGAGCCATGCTCTTTGTGAGAAGGATGACGCCGGCTTTTGAGGCGTTGTAGTCTGTGTACCAGCGATGGCCTTCCGTACCGTTCGTGGAGGCGGTCATGAGGATGACGCCGCTTCCCTGCTCCTTCATCCTGCGGGCCGCTTCGCGGGCGCAGAGGAACATTCCGTTCAAGTTGATGTCTATGACCTTTTTCCACTGGGCGTAGGTGATGTCCACAAAATCACTGCGGATGCTTATGCCGGCGTTTGATATAAGGACGTCGATGCCGCCCAAAAGTTCGTCCATTTTATTGAAGGCCGCCTGAACGTCCTCTTCGCAGCTTACGTCGCCTGTATGATAGCCCGCGAAATCCGGGTTCCGTGACATGACGGCTTCGGCCGCCTCTTTGTTGTAGTCAATGAAAAAAACTTTTGCACCCTGGTCGGCGAAGGTACGCGCGGTTGCAAGTCCTATTCCGCTTGCAGCTCCTGTAACAAGCACCCTTTTGCCTTTAAGATCTTCGTATACTGCCATAGTTTCACTCCCTTTGAGATGTTTACATTTTAGAGATTTACGAAACTTTAAATAACATTTTTCTTGAATGACCGGTGACGACGGGTATGTAGCCTTTGAATTCCGCATCAAGCGACGGGTCGCCAGTGTCGGCTATGAGGGCTTTGCCGAAGAGTTGCGCCATTTTTGAGGGAGAGGCGGCTACTGTGATGTTTTCTTTTGGTATCATGCGCAGCACGTCGGGGCTTAGCTGCTGGTTGCCGCGGCCGAAGATGTGCCCCTGGCCTCCGATGACTGTGATTATCAGAGCGCGTTTTTCGCGCGGCGCCTCTGCCAGCAGTTTTTTTATGGCCTGCGACGTGAGGTCTTTGCCGATTTGACGTCCGCCCTTTACCGCGTCCACTCCAAGCAGCGTGCCGTTTACGCCGAGTTTGTTTGTGAGCTGCATTGTGGTGGAGCCTGAGCCTATGAGATAGACTGTGCTCTCGTCCATTGAAAGCGCGAGAAAGGTGGCAAGGTTGGCCGCTTCTTCCGCCGTGCCGGCGCCGCCGCCGGATTTGCGCTCCTGCATGAACTCTCTGTCGTCCGGAACGCGCATATATCCGTAAAGGCGCGCGCGGACGATGTTGTCACGAAAGGCCTCTTCGTCGATGTCCTCGACTTCGGCGAGTACGAAGCGCTTGACGCGCCCCTGCAGGAAGTTTGAAACAAGCATTCCGGCGGCCTGCGGTTTTTTCGCGTAGACGCCGGAATGTATTTTTACGCCCGCCGGTATGCCCACAACGGGCACGGCGTCGCCTATTTCCGCGCAGATGTCGCGCGCGGTGCCGTCGCCGCCGGCAAAGACGATAAGATCTACGCCGGCTTCAGCCATAAGGCGCGCGGCGCGTCTCGTGTCCACGGCGGCCGTGGCCTCTTTTGCCTCAAACAAAACTGTGGGGCTTATGCCCGCGGCGCGCAGTATATCTGCTCCCATAGCGCCCTCGGGCGCAAGAAATTCGCAGCCTGCGGCGTGCGCGGCAAAGAGCTTTACAGCTTCTGCGGCGCGCGCGCCGGCCATTGGAGAGGCGCCCAGTTCAAGGGCGCGGCGGAGAGTTTCCTCTCCGTCCGTTCCCTTGAGGGCGACAGAGCCCCCCATTCCCGCTATTGGGTTGACCAGGAAGCCTATCTTCATTTATTGGTTATTTCTTTTTAGGCTCGAAATAGCCGTCGTATTTTTTGTTGTAGGCGCGCCATGTGATCGCGTATTTCGCGGCGTCGTCAAAGTAGTCGTGGTCTGTGTGGCTCACCGTGCTGTTGACCGGCGCCGCCTTGACTGCTTCCGGCTCTTCGTAGCACATGCGCGCTATCTCCGCGAGCACCGCGACGTAATCGTCGATGTCCTGCTTTGAGTATGATTCGCTGGGTTCGATGGTGAAGGGCTCGGGGATGACCCACGGCTCGTGGCTCGACCAGTAGTGTGTGCCGAAGTCGGCGATGCAGCGCTGAACGTCAGCCGTGCCGAAACCTGTGTCTTCCTTCATCTTCTGCCAACTGTAGCGCGCCTGTTCGATGCGTGACGGATGGTTCGGGAAGCTGATGGAGGCGCCCTTTATCTCAAGTATCTTTTTCATGCAGTAGTTGTTGTTGAGGATGGCTACGCGGGAAACTTCGCGCAGGCCGTCCGCGCCGAGCGCCATTATCCATGAGTAGGCTTTGACGACGACGGGAGCTACGCCCCAGAATGATTTAATCTTGCCGCATGATTTCGGCAGGTCGAAGTCGAGATAGTAGCCTTTTTCAGGAGCGTATTCCACAAGCGGCATCGGAAGATAGGGGCGGAGCTCCTTCTTCGCGGCAACCATGCCGGTGGCGGGGCCGCCGCATCCGTGCGGAGCGCCGAACGTCTTGTGGAGGTTGAAGAAGGACATGTCGAAGTTCGCCTCTGCGGTGCGCGTGATGCCAAGAAGGCCGTTCGCGTTCGCCTGGTCGTAGCAGCAGAGGATGTTCTTCTCATGCGCGAGGCGCGTGAATTCCTTTATGCGGACGTTGAATATTCCTGTGTCCTCGGGGTTTGTGAAGAAGATGGCCGCCGTGCGGTCTGAGATAGCCGCTTTGAAGGCTTCGATATCGGGATAGCCGTCCGCGTCGGGCTGGATGATGACGACTTTGTAGCCCTTGACGATGGGAACGGCGCAGTCAGCGGGATGTGAGAAGAGCGTTGTGATTATCTCGTCGCGCTTTTCCTCTTCGCCCTTGTCGCGCCAGTAGGCGCGCACGATGGAGGCAAGTGCCAGCACGCCGTGCGAACCGCCGCCGGGCTGCATCGAGAAGACGTCAAGGCCGGATATCTCCTTAAAAAGCTCGCCAGTCCTGTGGAATATCTCAAGGATGCCCTGCGCGGTCTCGGCGGGCTGTAGCGGGTGCATCTCGGTTACCTTCGGCTGTCCTGCGAGGCGGTCGTTGACCTTCGGGTTGTACTTCATGGTGCATGTGCCCTGGCCTATGTCTATATTTCCGTCTACGCCGATATTTTCCTGTGAAAGGTGGTTGTAATGGCGTACAAGCTGGAGCTGGGCCACTTCTGGCAGATTGGCGACGCCTTCGCGCAGCATCTCTTTTGGCAGAGTGGCAAGCGCGTCGTCAGTGCTGACGCAGTCGCAGCAAGGGCCGGGGACAAGCACGGCGCGTTCGCCGGGCTCGCTCATTTCGTAAATTACAGGCTCGTTCCATTTAGCCTGATGGAATTTCTTCATTCTTTCAAGATTATTCATCGTACAGGCCTCCCCTACGCCAGAATCTCGCCGAGTGCAGCGGCAAGCGTTTTGATATCGTCGGCTGATGTTTTTTCCGTTACCGCAAGAAGCGCGCATCCCTTAAGCTCAGGGAAGGCCTTCTCCAGGTCGTATCCGCCGAGAATGCCCTTTTCAAGGAGCTTTTTGTTTATCTCTTCAACAGATTTTCCGCTTGCCGAGAAGTCCACGACTATCTCCTGGAACGGCGTGCCCGAGAACTTGTCAAGGCAAAGTCCCTTTACGCCGGCAAGGTTCTTTTTGAGGCACACCTGACGCTGCACCACCGCTTCGCCAAGTTCCTTCATGCCCTGCGGTCCCATAGAGGCGAGGTATACGCCGGCCGCGATGCCCCAAAGAGCAGAATGCGTGCCGACAAATTCCTTCGCGCTGTCGCGGTTCGCAAAAGATGTGCGCTCCCAAAGAACGTCGCCGAAGCCCCATTCTTTGTTGTCGGTGGGCGCTATGCCGAAAAGGCGTGACGGATATTCGTCTACAAACTTCGGATCGTCATGCGTTGCGATAAAGCCAGCGACGCCGCCGCCGAAATTCATGTGCAGGCCGAGCGCCTGTATTTCGCCGCAGGCGATGTCCGCGCCGTAATGCGAGGGAGGCGTCAGCACGCCGAGCGTTGAAGGCTCTACGCAGGCGATCATAAGAGCGCCCTTCGCATGGGCCATGTCGGCTATTTTCTGCGCCTTGTCTTCGATGACGCCGAAGAAGTTCGGGTTCATGATGAGAACGGCCGCCGCATTCTCCGTCAGCTTCTCTGTGAGGCTGTCGAGGCAGATGCGTCCGGTCTTTTCGTTGTAATCGACGTATGTGATCTTGACGTCGGGCTGCAGGTAGGTCTGCACGGCCTTCAGCATGTCGGGGTTGAGGTTGCGCGGCACAAGCACTTCGCCGCGGCGCGTGATGCGCGTCGCCATGCGCAGCGCGGTGCCTACAGCCTGGCTTCCGTCGTAGTTCGGCACGTTGCAGACGTCCATGTCAAGCAGCTCGGCCATCATCGACTGATATTCGAACATTGCGTGGAAACGTCCGTGATCTTCGTAAGGCTCGCCGGCGTAGGCCGTAAGGAATTCCGAACGGTTGATGACTTCGTCGACGAGAGCCGGCACGTAGCGGTTGTAGCAGCCGGCGCCGAGGAAGCAGACGAGCTCGTCTGCCGTGTTGTTTTTATTGAGGATGGAATTGACGTGGCGCACAAGGCCGGCTTCGTCGCAGAACGGCGCGGGCAGCTCCATCGCATGCTTCATGCGCATCTCTTCGGGAATGTCCGCTATCAGTTCTTCTATAGAATCTACGCCTATAAACTTCAGCATTTCTTCCTGAACGACCGGTTCAGAGTTCGGGATATATGGATACATTTTCTTTTTGGACATTTTCTATACCTCCTATGCGATTCCGCCGCCGTCGACTACCAGCGAAGAGCCGGTGACCCACGGAGCCATGTCGCTGCAAAGGAAAAAGACGCACATCGCGACGTCTTTAGGAGCGCCAAGGCGCGCCATCGGGCGCTGAGCGCAGTCTTCCTTATATTTGTCGTCATACACGCCGCCAAGCTGCTCGCATTCGCTCTTGAGCATAGGCGTGTCGATGTCTCCGGGGCAGACACAGTTGATGTTGATATTGTCCGGGCCGTGGTCTATCGCCATAGCACGCGTCATGTTCCATACGCCGCCCTTTGCCGCGCAGTAGGAGACGGCGTGGTCGCCGCCCTTCATCGCCCAGCCGGAGCCGATGTTCACTATCTTGCCGCCGCCCGCTTTCTTCATGTGGGGCACTACGTGCTTGCTCATGAGAAATACGCTCTTGAGCGTGACGTTGATCGCGAGGTCCCAGTCGCTTTCGGGGAGAGTCTCCACCGTGTGGCGGCGCGCTACGCCGGCGCAGTTGACAAGGATGTCGATACGGCCGTGCTTTTCAGCCACGGCGTCGGCCACCGCTTTGCAGTCCGCTTCCTTTGTAACGTTGCATTTGATGAACTCCGCTTTGCCGCCGGCGTCCTTTATCTCCTGCTCAACCTTATGCGCTAGTTCCTCGTTGATGTCCGCGATCACTACCGAAATGCCCGCGTTAGCAAAGAAACGCGCGATTCCGGCGCCAATCCCTGACGCTGCGCCCGTAATGATGGCGGTCTTGCCCTTCATTCCGCAAAGCTCGTTAAGATCCAGCATTTTTTTCTCTCCTTAAAGTAAGATAAAAAATAAGATAAATATTTTGGGTATCCACTGTATACATTAATTGCTAAATAACTTATATAACATTTTTACCTCCGTGTCAATAGCCAGCTTAAAGTTGGCGGATGACGCCAAGAGCGCTTCGCGCTCCCGCTTTAGATATAAACGTTGGTTATATAATAATCGAAAATATAATTTATTAAAGTATCTATATTACGTCTTTTTGCTTAGTTTTAGGGGCTGTTAAAAACAGCATATTTGCTTAATACACCGCACAATTTTTTTTGACTTTAGTTATATAAAACTAACTTCTCTTAAATTGCCTCTATACTTAAAAAATTTCTAAAAACTCCTAAATTTCAATATTTATCAAGGTGAACGCGAAATTTTAGGGCACACATGACGTCATTTACTTTAATACTTTTTAAATTATAATCACAGCCAACATAGCCTGTACAGATGACGGCTGTGAAATAGATATGCTAGGAGTGTATTTATTATGGATCAGTTGACCAACATTGTAACAGAGGCGAATAGTTTTATTTGGGGACTTTATTGTCTTATCCCGCTGCTTTGCGGCACGGGGCTTTACTTCACCCTCAAGCTTCAGGGCGTTCAAGTAAGGAAATTCTGGACTGGCATCAAGTACACCTTCGGAGGCTTCAACCTCTTCGGTAAGCGCGCGGACAAGGACGGAATGAGTTCCTTCCAGGCTTTGGCTACGGCGATCGCGGGCCAGGTTGGCACAGGAAACCTGGCGGGAGCCGCTACCGCCATCGCGGCTGGCGGTCCCGGCGCTATCTTCTGGATGTGGATAGCGGCCTTCCTTGGAATGGGCACGATTTTCGCGGAAGCCTGCCTCGCTCAGATATTCAAGCAGAAGACGGCGGACGGACGCGTCGTCGGCGGCCCCGCCTATTACATTTCAGAAGGCCTGCACTGCCACTGGCTCGCCTGTTTCTTCTCAGTCGCCTGCATCATAGCGCTTGGCTGGGTCGGCAACATGGTGCAGTCAAACTCAATAGCTGACGCCTGCTACAACGCGTTCGGCACAAACCGCCTCATGATAGGCGTCCTCGTAGCCGGCCTTGGCGCGTACGTCTTCTTTGGCGGCGTGGGCCGCATCGCCTCCGTCACTGAAAAGATGGTGCCCATCATGGCGTTTGGGTACCTGCTCGGCGGCGCGATCATTCTCATCCGCTTCGCGGACCAGATAATCCCGGCCTTCCACATGATATTTGTCGGCGCCTTCAATCCGCAGGCGGCCTTCGGCGGACTTATCGGCGTCACGATGAAAGAGGCTATCCGTTACGGCGTAGCGCGCGGACTCTTCTCCAATGAAGCGGGCATGGGCTCCACACCTCACGCCCACGCAGTAGCAAAGGTCAACATGCCGGCGGAACAGGGCTTCGTAGCTATAGTAAGCGTATTCATCGACACCTTCCTCGTGCTGAACATGACAGCTTTCGTAATCTTCGTAACGGGCGTCATCGACACAAAGCTCAGCGGCATCGCGCTGACGCAGGCGGCCTTCCAGATCGGCCTCGGTTCCTTCGGCATCCCGTTCGTCGCCATCTGCATGTTCTTCTTCGCCTTCTCGACCGTCATCGGCTGGTATTTCTACGGCGAGCAGAACATCATCTTCCTCTTCGGCGAAAAGGGACTTCTGCCCTACCGCGTCATCGCCATCTGCTTCATAGCGGCAGGTTCGGTGCTCAAACTCGACCTAGTATGGCAGTTGGCGGACTTCTTCAACGGCATAATGGTCTTCCCGAACCTCATCGCAGTGCTCTTCCTCGGCAAGTACGTCACGAAGGCGCTCAACGATTACGACGAGAAGCATCAGCTAAAGGCGGCAAAGTAGCGTTCAGCGTTTTGATTTTCGAAAACAGACTCGCGATAATAGGAGACGAAGAGGAAGGCCGCACGGCTTTCCTCTTTTGTATGCCTTGCACATCGACGCTTGCGGTAGCCCCTATACAATCACAAACGAGTTAGAGGCCAAATCCGGCATTTTGTAGGTTTGTCAAACCTCTGTTACACGGCAACCAAAAAAGCTTTTAAGCTTTCCCGTGGAGATTTCCATTTAAG